>JAYRNY010001026.1:0-4656 GCA_041911975.1 bacterium
CGAAAGCCTTTAAACGAAAGCCACTACCCTTGCCGGAGCTGCACTGGCGCCAACCAGCAAGATTGGAAAGAAGGCGACTTTGAACCCATGCGCCGGCAATTTATCGAGATTAATCAGCTGTTGAATGACATAGACCTCGATATCTCTATATGCAAAGTGGGCGTCCCAGATATACGATTTGTCTTTCGTCTTTTGATACTCCGCCACCATTTTCGGAAACGGTCTGTCCCAACCGAGCGCGTCGGTGCCACCAATCTTGGCACCACACTCCGCGATATACAGAGCTGATTCTCTGACCATTCCAGGATAGTTGTAGCGCATGGCGTCATTGAGCGGATACTTGTCATGATCCGTGCGAATCAGCACCGCATCGCCCTCTTTTATCTGATATTGAACGTTATCCAGTGCGCGTTTCACATCATCTAGAGTGATGGCGTCGCCGGTGCCTTTCTTGTGCGTCATGTCGAGCACGACCGCATCGCAATAAAGTTCTTCCAGCGGGATTTGATCGACTGATTTTGCCGGTGCACCATCGCAGGTGCTCCCATAATGAAGCGGTGCGTCGACATGTGTGCCGAGATGGGTTGATAAAGTAACCATTTCTTCCGCCCAGCCTTCACCATTCGGCAAATCGCTTTTCGGACAGGAAAACAATTCGCACATAATGTCGGCGCCCTGATCGTTGCCTACGAATTCGACTTCCGGTGAAATGATCCGGAAAAGCGGTGCCAATATTGGAGGAAAAGTCTTTCTGTCGAGCGTGACAAGCGGTCTGGTCAGGTCGATTAGTTTCGCCATGCAAATTCTGTTTCCTGGTTTTTCTGAGTCGGGTGCTTGATTTTCGCACCTTTATATATAAGACTAGCTGCTGGAAACTGTGCAGGACTCCATTTGTGACTCTGGGTAGAACTATCTGCAGACACGTTTCGTTCCATTTTGCCCGTCCTCCGGTGCTTGACGTCTAGTATTTGGTGAGGCCCATGTCTAATTCCGCCAGCTTTTCGCTTAAAGAAGCCCAGGCACTATTGCCCCGTCTGAAAGAGCTGCTTTCAAAGGCCAATGACGAACTCGATCAAATAAGCATCACAATAACCTCTGCCAGCCAGGAATGTGAGCTGGCCGAAGAAGCGCTGATGAATGTAAAAACTAATACAGGCGATGTAGCCGATCTGAGTCATTTGAGAGAAGCACGGCATCGCTATGAAGCTACTATAGACCAGCTTACATCCGCGAAAAAAGCATACCTGGAATGTTTCGAGCGATGGATGATCGAAATAACCGATTGCGGGGTTATCCTTCGAGACATTCGCTCTGGTTTGCTGGATTTCCCTGCCCGCAAAGGCGCTGTGGACTATTTCCTCTGCTGGCGCCTGGGAGAAAAGGACATTGACTTCTGGCATCTTGAGAACGACGGATTTCAGGGGCGGCGCCCATTAGCTGTCTTGGACGAATATTTTTAAGCGCTGCCCTCGCCTGGGGAAATGTCATTAGTTTCCGACTGGACAAAATCGGTTATCCGTATCTGAACTAGATGCCTTATCCTGTTAGATGCGTAAGCTTTGAGACTTTTTGACGATGCCTACCGACGAGACGCCGGAAAAGCGCGAAAGTGAAGTTGAAGAAGAAGGCGGTGAAAAGAAACCTGCCCGCAGCGACACGTTTCATCTTTTGGGCGCCGACAAATCAGGCTCGGAAGTGATCGTTCGGCGCGGCAGCAACACCACGGAAGGAGACCTGGAAAAGGGCGGAGATGCCTGCGAAGCTCCCAGCTCAGGACGCCCCTCAAAAGTAATTTCTATTGAAGCTCTCAAGCAAATGGCCAGGGGCCGCGATCCAAACGCACGTTTCGCTCAGGACTTGCTTTCAAATGTACTCTTGTGGCAGGAGATGGAGGCCGGAGAAGAAAAAGATGCTTATGCCAGAAAACAGCAGATTGCCGCAGTGGGTATGCTCGGTTTCGCCATCCAGGAATTAGAGCTGGAAGAAACCAAGTCGCAATGGCGTGATGAAACAGTTACTCAAGCACCTTTTGACGCGAGTTCACAAACGAAAGTTGAAGAGCATTCTCCGACCGCAGGAGCAAATGCTCCAGCGAGCGTGAATCCAAGTATCGTTGAGACAAAAGCAGTGTTTTTGGAAACAGCCGATTTGCGTGCGCTCAGAGAAGAAGATCTTGCGCTGGGCAAGAAAGGTGGACCGGCAGAGCACTTTCTTGCTTTGCTGGATAACTTTCGTAAGATCTTAAAACCCGGAAAAGAACAAGATGCAGCAGTCAGGCGTGTAAAGCGCATGGCCTTATCTCTTTTGTCCGGACGCCTGCAGGATTTGCAAGCCAGGAAGGGCACCGCTGGTGATGGCAGCGCGGCGACGGATGATCCAATGGTTTCGAAGCCACCAGCTGAATCAGACAGGCAGTTTATTCTCGAATTGAAAGAAAAGATGCGCGGCGAAACAGCCCAGCACAAAATACCCCCTCCATTCTACGAGCGCAGGCAGTCTATTCCAGAATGGGCTAAGGAACTGGAGGGACACTTAATTAAACTGACAGAGCTGAATAAGTCAACCGATGTGACGGAGAGGCAAAATGAGCCGCTTGGTCTTAACGCTGCTTTAAGCCAGGGAGCATCGAGGAGCAAAGCCCTAAGTCACACCGAAACTGAGATTAGAAAGGCTCTGGCGATGATGTCGGAAAAAGACATCAAAGACCTGCAGGCGGCAGAAGAATATAAGCAAATCGTCAGCGACCTGCTTTTCAGTGCAACTGTATCGAGCGCGACGCGGCAGGCGGCCAGCATTTTTCTAACCCCTGGTTGGCAAAAGTCTCATGAATCGGTTCGCCAGCTTGTAATACTGGCAATCAAGGACAACAGTTTCGAATTGCTCAAGTCGACTTGTCGTTATTGTACGCCCGATGTTCGCTACTCATTTCGTCAAACTCCGGAAGCTAAAGAAGCCCAGAAAGTATTCTCCATGTATGGAAAACATTTGAACGAAGTGCTCAACTACGGCCGGGAGTCGTTGACGACACAGTTGGGAACTGCGGAAGGATTCGCTTTCGGCTGGTTCGGTGCGGCAAATAAGGAGGAAATCAAGAAATTTGTGGACAAGGCCTCTTCAGAGGATCGGCACCGCTATCTTCTGGGCGAGCGACTTACCAGTCTTTCTAATCAGCCCCATCTGGACGCAGAAGAAAAGCAGGCGGTTAGTTTTTACAAAGAAGTAGATGCCGCTTTGAGAGCGGCTACCAATCCGGTAATTAATTCCAAGCAGTATGATTTGCTGAGAAACAAACTGGTAGGCGGTGAAGAAATTTATGCCGCGCTCAGAGAACTGCACAAAGACGAAATGTTTGGGCTGCTCAAGTCGAACGACATGAAAGGTATGAGACGTGCAGTTGAGTTGCTCTCTTTGAAGGATTGGACGAACCTCCGCGATAACCCGGTCAGGTTTGTTGATCTTGATCAGAGCCTCAGGAAGTTCCTCAATCCCCAGGAGCATTCTGAAATTATGGGAATGTTGAGGGCAAAAGTAGGAGATAAGAGCAAAGACAATCTTACTTATGAAGAGTCGCAGAAGCGTGGAAGAGTGCCGATCGAAATCGCTCTTTTAGGCTCTGATCCTGAAAAATGGAACATTACCTGGACTGCGCAGAACACGAATCAACTCGAAAAACTGCAAATGATTTTGCAGATGTCGCCATTGGAAGTCGGTTCATATTTGAAAGACAAAGGTACTCCCAGGTATCTCGATACTTTAGTAGATGCCCAACTTACGGGCGAACACAAATTGGTCGCCGAACGCACTCTCAAGCTTGCTTTGAACACTGGAAAGCTGGAGACTGATGAAATCAGCAACGCGATTGTTGCAAGATTGTCCGGTGCGCCACTCAGTGAGCAATTGCAAAAGTTTGAACTGATTCTCTCTCGTCCTGGTGTGATGGTGCGACTCAAGTCGCCGCAAGATGCAGAGACAAAATCGCTGCGCGCTTCTCTAGATTTGATGGTGAAAGAGTTCGTCGAGTCAATGAAGCGGCTGGATCTGCACATAGGAAAAGCAAATGCTTTGACTCCAGCCGATTACAGCAGACGCATCTTCGAAACAAACGCAATTCCTATAGATCTGCGCTTGCTGCTCTCAGACAATTGCCGCCTGTCCTTGAACGATCTTTTAAAACTGTCTGCCGACGAAAGAAAAGTATTGACAGCCGATGAGGGTGCAGGTGGAAACGCATTTCTGCAAAAAAAAGTTTTTAGATCAAATGATCAAAGAGAGTTTGCCTGCCGGCTTCTCGAAAGCGGCAAGAGAGAAGCTGCAGAGATCGATAGAATGCGCGCTGCCGTTGTGGGTTTATCTGAGGATAAAGGAAGAGTGATTCTGCGCCTGTCTTCAATGAGTCCAGGCGATCTGGCGAAGACAGTAAAAGCATATGACGAACAATTCGATTCGTCTCTGGTAGTTGATCTGTTTGTCGCAGCAGCGGGACGTCAACGGACGCAGGTGCAAGAGATTTTCGAGAAGGAGTGCGAACAATTGCTCCCTCAAGGTGCACTGGCGGCGTGCCGCGCCCTTTCCGCAGTTTGTAAGGAACAACGTGCAGCGCTTTCGGAGCGCTCCGATGAAGAGCAAGAGTTTGTCGAAGAACTTGCCTTCAATTAC
>JAYRNY010001027.1:0-2449 GCA_041911975.1 bacterium
AATTGCACTGAAGCGCTTATTCAGCGAAGCGCTGGAGCGTACCGCAGGCGCCAAATTTTTCGGTACGCCGGTCTTCGACGTGGTTTTCAGCTATAGAGATCTGGTCGCATGCAATGCGACCCCACGGCATCCGCATTAACCGACATCCGGGCGATGCCTGGCATCGCCCCTACGCTTGCACCGGCGTTGCGCTGTGCTTTCCGCCACGACGTGAGCGACGGCGCGCCTCCAGAATGATCAGCAGAACTGAGATATCGGCAGGTGAAACACCGCCCATGCGTGAAGCCTGGCCCAGGGTTTCCGGGCGAATACGGTTGAGCTTCTCGCGTGCTTCTTTGGAAAGATTCTCCACAGCCATATAATCGATGTCGACTGGCATCTTCACACCATCGAGCTTTTCCGCTTGCTCCACTTGATGCTTCTGGCGGGCAATATAGCCCTCGTATTTAACGTCGGTTTCGACTTCCAACGGCCACTCAAAGGCTTTATCCGGATCCGCAGGTACCATTTGTTCGATCAAAGCGTATGGAACTTTGGGTCTGCGCAGAATTTCTTCCAAGGTCATCGCCTGCTTCAACTTCTCATCGAGAGGAGCCAATGCTGTTTCCCAATCGGCGGACGGATGGACTCTTGTTTCCTTCAAACGCTTGCGCTCGGCTTTCATGCCGTCTTGCTTGCGCTCGAACAGTTCCCAACGATGATCGTCGACCATGCCCAACTCGCGGCCGAGCGGCGTGAGACGCTGATCGGCATTGTCCTGGCGCAAGAGCAAACGATACTCTGAGCGCGAGGTCATCATGCGATAAGGCTCGCCGATTTCTTTGGAAACAAGATCGTCGATTAGCGTTCCTGTATAGCTGGACGAACGCGAGAGAACGAAAGAATCATTGCCCTTCACATACAGTGCGGCATTGATACCGGCAATCAGTCCTTGCGCGGCAGCTTCCTCATATCCACTCGTTCCGAGCATTTGACCGGCCGCGAAAAATCCGGGCAGGTCTTTCATCATCAATGTGTGATTGAATTGCACAGCCGGCAGATAATCATACTCGACCGCATACGCTGGGCGCACCATTACTGCGTTTTCCAAACCTGGCAGAGAGGCCACAATTTGGTGCTGAATGTGCACCGGCAGGCTGGTAGAGCAACCTTGCAGGTAGACCTCGTAAGTCGAGCGTCCCTCCGGCTCGAGGAAAAGCGAGTGGCTCTCTTTGTCGGCAAAGCGCACAATCTTGTCTTCAATTGATGGGCAATAACGCGGACCCTTCGCGTCTATCAAACCCGAATACATCGGAGATTCGTGCAGGTTCGCATTAATAAGCGCGTGCGTTCTTTCAGTCGTTCTTGTCTGATGGCAAGGAATTTGCGGCAGCACTGGACGATTGTCGAGGAAAGAGAAGAATTGCGGAGCGTCATCACCAGGGACAATCGGCAGTTCAGAATAGTTGATGGTTCTTCCATCGATGCGCGGAGGAGTGCCGGTCTTCAGGCGCGGCATGCAGAATCCCATCGACTTGAGCATCGATGAAAGACCAACCGCGGGAAATTCTCCGGCGCGACCGGCGGGCATTGTTTCTTTGCCGATCCAGATTGTTCCTTCCAGGAAAGTGCCGGCGCAAAGCACAACTGCTTTCGCTTTGATGCGATCGCCGAATGCCAGCTCGACTCCAGCGATCTTGCCGTTTTCCACAAGCAAAGATTTGACCATGCCCTGCCTGAGAGTGACATTCGGCAAAGACTCCATGTAATTCTTCATCCAGACGGAATATTCGCGCTTGTCGCTCTGTGCGCGCAAAGACTGAACGGCAGGACCGCGACTGGAGTTCAAAACGCGCATTTGCAGATAAGTGGCGTCGGCGGCAATGCCCATGACTCCGCCCAGTGCATCGATTTCTTTTACGAGATGCGACTTACCGGGACCTCCAACAGCTGGATTGCAGGGCATCGCGCCGATAGTGTCCAGATTTACAGCCAGCATGAGCGTGCTGAGACCCAGGCGCGACGCCGCATTTGCAGCCTCAACACCGGCGTGACCACCACCGATTACTACGACATCAAAGTCCAGCATAATCCGACCCAGTGACTTCCAGGAAAGGTGATCATACCAAACTACAACCCCTTAGCGCCCCACCAACCTTAGAAAACAAGCATTTACGGTTACATTCAATGCGACCAGGACTAAACTGCCTTCTTGGCTCTTCCGTTCTTTCTGGCGGCTTTTGGTTGCAACTCTTGTATGCAAAGTTCTGCAATCTGCTGAAGCCTCAATTTTGCATGTTCCAACACAACCGGATTCTTGCAATTCTCAACCACACGTGAAAAGAGGACACGCGCTTCACTCAAAGTCCTACTAAAGGCTGATTCAGCGTGGATTCGGTCATTCGAAAGGGGTTTCAATTCAGCTATCTCATCACGAAGTTTGATTCCTGCAAGAAATGCATTCTCCGCT
>JAYRNY010001028.1:0-2944 GCA_041911975.1 bacterium
ATAGCACAGCAGAGAAAGAATGTAGGCACCAGTCGCTGTGCTGTCGGTAAGCAGCTGCACATGATCGGGCGCAAAGTTCTTCTCAGTGACCAGGAAATCGTAGAAGTCTTTCGCATCTTTAGCGCAGTAATGAAGGTTGATGCTCGAGTCTTTGAAATTGCTGATGCCGACTATGAGCGCCCACTTGTCTCTAATTGGTTTATTATTGCTCCTTGTCTCGCCCGGCGACGAGATAGCCGCGGCCGCCACTTCTTCGACTGGTCGCTGAGCCACTGCTTCTCCTCCGCTATTTTGCTGCGCTACTTCCTGCTGCTCGACACGTTTTCTCTTCTTGAAAGCTTCAATTGCTCTATCCGCTTTACGTGAGAGATCGCCGGTGAGAGCTCGTTCGTTCATACCAGCTACGGCTCTTGCCATGCGCGTATCAGCAAGTATCGCTCCCGCTTCTTCCTGTTGTGCTGATTGGATGAGAATCTTTGCGGTGTCTTCTAGATTGAATATGGCAAATTTTTGCGTGCCTTCGGAATTCCCTTTGAGGCGAGCCATGGCAGTGCGAAATAGGGCTTCCGCTTTTGTAGGAGAGTGCTTCTTCAGGTAAACGCGACCAAGCATCATGTAGCTGTATGCCAGCTTGGGATCATGCTTGCTCATCTGTTTCTCTTTTATAGCCAGGGCTCGTTTTTCCAAAGATTCCGCGGCATCACCATTGTTTTCACCGATTTCAACTAGTGCCATTTGCTCGAGGAGATCTGAAAGAGCTAAGTCTTTTTCGCCTTTCGCTTCTTTTGCACTTATCGCTTCTTGCAATGCCTGCTTTCTGGTGTTGAGATATTGAGCGCCGAAGTTCTTAGCCTCACCGATATCGGATACGGCGCCACTGCTGTCGCCAATTCCCAGCCTCGCGATCGCTCGGTTGTAATATCCTTCTGCTGTTTTCTCACCATTCAGCGCTGCGTCCAGATCTTTCTGCGCACTTGCGTACTCGCCTTGAGCAACATATGCCGCGGCTCGATCCATTAGCGCGGGGCTGAATTTTGGATTGAGCCGAATTGCTTCGCTGAGGTCGCTGATGGCACCTTTGGCGTCACCTTTGCCCAACTTCAAATGTCCCAGGTTGTATCTCGTCACGGCTTCGTCCGCTTTCCATGCCGATGCGTCCTGCAAGTCCTGGATCGCTTTGTCCACTTCTCCTAGCTTGGCGTAGGCGAGACCACGTTGCAGATAATAATCGCCGTTTTTTCTGGAGCCTTTCAAATTTTTTGTGTAATAGGCGACTACCTGCCTGAAATTTTCGTCGGCAGCTCCTTTATTTCCTTTTTGAAGCTGGATTTCACCCAGCTGAAATCTGAGCGCCGTAGCACTGGTTTTATTTTTCTTGAGCAGGAAATCGTAGTCCTCGATCGCGCCGTCAAGGTCATTAGCTTTTGCTCTGCAATCGGCTCGATCTTTAATAGCGTCGAACGAACCAGGCTCTAATTTAAGGGCCGTCGTATAATCATCGATCGCTTTTTGATACTCACCGATCCTTTTATAAGCGGCGGCTCGGCACAATAGCGCCGTTGAATTTTTGGGACTCAAGCGCAGTGCTGTTGTGTAATCTTCCACCGCGGGAGGGAAATCATTTTGTTTGGCATGTAGGTCAGCGCGTTTAATGTAAGACTCGACCACGTTGGGATTAATCTTGATGGCCTGGTCGTAATCCGATAGCGCGCCCTCATAGTCCTTTATTTCAAACCTTGCCTGAGCGCGGTTCAAGTATGCTTCATAGACATTCGGGTTGTCCCTGAGGACCATGGTGAATGAGGAGACGGCGCTCTCATAGTCTTTCTTGACCATCTGATAGAGACCACGTTGCAGATCTTTCTTATAAGCCTGTGAGTCGGCCAATGCCGGTTGAAGGCTAATCAAGGTAAAAGCGCCGAAAACCAAGGCTGATACGCCGATGCGATAGAAGTCGTTCACTTTCAGACCCCACAATAAGGTACGAATCTTCTTCAGAGCTCGGATTCCAGATGTTTTATTCCCCAAGAGCCAAGGCGGGCAAACTTAAGGGGCTTTATTCGCTGACGATTTAGCTTTTTCATTTGTGGAAAACAGGCACGCGCAGCCGAAAGTGGCAAGTGAGCCGACCAAAATCCTGAATGGGAAGGCTATTTGGGGAATTTGATGGGCTGGGTCTATTGATAGAAGGTGAGACAGAAGCGGATAAAAGTGAATCGGTAAACCGGAAAAGACAGCCGCAGTAAGGAGACCAGCGACAATGGCAATTAGATTGCCCTGATCGCTGCCTCGGTTTTTTGTCAGCAGTCCAACCAGAAAGATTCCCAGAAGCGAACCGTAAGTGTAGCCGAAAATACCTAAAACGATGGGGATGATTCGGGAATCAGGGTTTTCAATGACGAAGTATGCCGTTGCTGCGGCAACCAATATCATTAAACCGGCAAATACATAGGTAAATAGGCGAACCGTCTTAACCTCATCTACTTCGCTAGAAGGCAGTTCTTCGTTAGCGGCCAATTCCAAGCTTTCGGCCACTTCTTTGCCAAGGTGAACTTCTGCCAGTTTGCCGCCGCCGAATTTGTGCCAGTCGCGGGTGTAGCTGGTTGCCAGCGCATTGAGCGCAGCGCTGAGCGAACCCATTGATGTAGCGAAAATTCCGGCGACGAGCAAGCCTCGCAATCCGACTGGAAGATGCTTCAAGATGAAATAGGCGAAAACCTCGTTGGTTTTTTCCGGTAATCCCGGATCGACATTAGTCTGAAAATAGACGTTCATCAAAATGCCGATGGTCAAAAAGACAAAACCTATCGGCAGATCCGCAATTCCGGAGAGAACGAGGGATAACCTGCTTTTTGAATAGTCCTTCGCTGTCAGCATTCTTTGCACCATATCTTGATCGGTGCCATGAGTCGCTAGCGTGGTGAAAGTCATTCCGAATAAGGCG
>JAYRNY010001029.1:0-3079 GCA_041911975.1 bacterium
CTCAGAACCAGCGCCAGGACGGGCTTCCTCACCGGGAAGTCCGGGACACTCGTCACCGCAGAAGCAGTAAGTCGGAGTGGCCAATGTAACAGCTTGATATACAACATCGCTGATGTCAAGCAAGCCATCCTCCGGAAGATACTCGAAAAAATCGTCCGATTTGAGCTCCCGCTCTTTCGTTTCGGCTCCGGCATAGTCGGCATATTCGACCAAGTTAACAAAGCGCTCATCTATTTCTACACTCAGCGCTTGGAAATAAGGCTTCAAACAGCGATGGCAGGACAGCTTTAAGAGCGTCTTAACTGTGCCGTTCAGGCGCATGCCGGCAGCCGACAGGCCGGCTGTCAGTTCGCCCACCACAGGCTTCACGGCGTCGAGTCCGGCCAGATTCTCATTGAATGAGAACTCCAACCGGCCGTAGGGCAAAGTTTTCAGCTCGTCATAACTGATTTTCACAAATCTCCACCTGGATCAAAAATTGGGCGCAAATCTAAGTAGCGCCCCTTCGACACTCGCGCCTCAAGCGCAGTGTTGTGTCGTGCAAGCGCGAGCCCATGCGGTACCGGCGCTTAGAAAGAGTATATTATCAAGAACATTTGAGAAAAACACCTATGAGCGCAAAACTTTGCCTGGCAGCCAGATGGGCGATTCCTGTCGTGGGAGAGCCGATTTCTGACGCCGTTGTGGTGATCGACAACGAAACGATTGAAGGCGTGTACAGCCGCCTGCAATTCAACTCGATTTACAAGAACCGGAAAATCGAGCCTGCCGAAGACTACAAAGAAGCAATTATCATGCCCGGTTTGATCAACTTGCACTCGCATCTGGATTATTCGGCGCTTCGCGCCTTCGCGACCGACCTGCCGTTTTTTCAGTGGATCGAATCACTGATGAAATCGACTCGATCATGGACGCCTGAAAAGTGGTTCCAATCAGCCCTCTACGGCGCACGCCTGGCTGCATTTACCGGCACAACGACATTGGTCGATTCCTCTTATTCAGGCAACGCAGCCAAAGCCCTTGCCCAGGTTGGCTTGAGAGGCGTGGTCGGACTGGAACTGTTCGGGCTATTCGACAACCAGTCAGACGAAAAATGGAATTCCTGGTTGGAACGTTTTGAAACCCTTCAGCAGAGCGACTTTGCGCCGTTGCAAACCGCCCTGGAAAAGGGAACCATTACTCTCACCGTTTCACCGCACGCACCATATACGGTGTGCCCTTCTTTGTGGCTGAAAGCGGCCTCCTGGGCAAAGAAGTTCAATTTGCCCGTGCTCGGTCATCTAGCTGAATCGCCGGATGAATGTCAGTGGCTGGCTTGCCAGAGCGAAGTCGTGCAGAATTTCCTGGCATTTGCCTTGAATGAACCGGCCGATTCAGAAAAACTCAAGCCGCGCTGGGCAGGTCGAAATTTATCACCAGTCAAGCATATGAAGAACTACGGTCTTTTGAACGAATGGCTAATAGCTGCCCATACGGTTCATGCCGACGAAGAAGACCTGGCCACACTGAGCGAACACAATGTCAAAATTGCCCATTGCCCTCGCTCCAACGCTCGCTTGCACAATGGACTGGCTCCGTACTGGAGCATGATCGAGCATGGTCTGACAGTCGCTTTGGGCACGGACAGCCTGGCTTCCAACGACGACTTGAGCCCGATCAGCGAAGCCCAGTTCGCGCTCAACGCTCACCGCTTGCGATTGGACGAGCACAATGAAGACAGATCGCCGACAGCGCGCCAACTTGTCGAAGCCATGACAATGGAGGCAGCCATCGCCATAAAAATGGATCACTTGATCGGCAGCCTGCAAGCCGGAAAGAAAGCCGACATCGCCGTCTTTTCCCTGCCCCCTGCGCCGCTAAGCGAAAGCGAAAAGGAAGGCATTTGCCCTTACAACCTGCTGCTTTTCGGCGGCGCCCGCCTCAAAGACCTTCTTGTGTCCGGAAAATTTGTCGTTTCGGAAGGAAAACTCTGCCGCAACTAAAGGCGCCAGCAAGTTGATATCGCCAAGAGATAAAAGGTCATCGAAAAACCATGGTCCGCCTTTCCCTGCAACCGAAAAGGTCCGTTGCGCAGGGGAAATTCTTTCCCCGGACACCGTCGTGAAGAATATCTCTAAAAGCGTCTATACTTTAGTTTGAGGTTTTGTCAAAATAGAAACCAATAGCCAAGCGCCTTAGTCAGGCCCAGACAGGAAGGTCCAACAACATGGAAAGACGCCAGGATCACATTTGCAGCGGCAGAACATGCATGTTTTGCCGGGTACTCGACAATCCTAATCGTCTCAAAGCGCTTGGCAATCGCTCGTACATGGACAGCCAGGTTTTAGAAAGAGTCAAGGAGCTAGAGCAGCGCTCGCTTTTGACCACCACAGAAAACAAAATGAGCATGGTCAAGGGCGAAGAAATCGAACGCCTGGCTTTGCTCGACACCCTCACCGAGCTTTACAACTCCAGAACCTTCCTCAAAGAGATTAAGGAAGAGGTGAAACGCGCCAAACGCTACAAACGCCCGGTCGCTCGTTGCATGGTCACAGTGGACAACTTTAAGGACATTTCCAGACAGTACGGCGCACTCACATCGGACGCTGTTCTCAAAGTAATCGGCTCAGTCTTGCAAGGAGCTGTCAGAGACGTTGACATTCCGGCCCGCTACAGCGCTGAAGAATTTGCCATCATCTTCCCGGAAACCAATTCCTCCGGCGCACAGATAGTCGCAGAGCGTATCCGCCAGCGCATCGGCTCTCAGGCAATCACCCACAACTGGCATAATTTGAAAGTTACAGCATCAGTCGGGCTGGCCGCATTTCCGGCACACGCACGCGAGCATGACGAACTGGTGGCGCGTTCCATCCAGGCTCTTGAGATGGCTATGCAGCGCGGCGGCGACCGGGTTTGCTCGGTCTGAGCATCGACTTGATAACCTGATTTTTTTTGCTGCACTTTGGCAGTGTGTTCGCGATTTTGCCTTATTGATTGCCCATCGATTCGTGTCAAACATTAGGCAGTCTGAGGGACACAGAGGCCCGGGCAGCCTTATAATTTGCCGGTCGTAAATCAAGGAATGTCTCAATCGATGCTA
>JAYRNY010001030.1:0-3816 GCA_041911975.1 bacterium
CCTCAATTCGTCGTCCGATTTCAAGGCAGGCGCCACTTGCAGATCGGCGCTTTTGAAGACATAGACCGGATAGGCAAGAGCACTCAGAGATTTGTCCTCTTTCGCCACCTGCTCTTGCTCGCGCTCCAGCCTGCCGGCAAATTCGGCATTGTCGGCGCTATTCATCTGCACGAATTTGACATCGGCAAATTCAGCCTGCAGGAGCTCCAGGACGGCGCGATTGGCGGCGCATTCCTCCGGTTTGCACAACTGGATGAGCACATTGTTTGCCTTGTCCAGTTCGCTGGCGTAGTCATCCGGAGTGACCAGCTTGATGCTGGTCGTCGAGCCTTCTTTAGGGGCTGTAACCGGCTGTTTTACCGCGGCTTCGCTTTTAGCGTGGGAATTGTCCGGCCCCGTTTGAGTCAAAAAGGCTCCGGCGGCCAGAACAGCGATTATTGCGATAATCGCCGGGGCGAATTGTTGAATGCGATTTTTGTCAATCATTTGGTTTCTCCTGAATGCAAGCCCCAGGTCTCGAAGTCGTCATTCGTGTACGGCATCAAGATGGCTGGAGCGGGAACGTCCTCGAGCTGCCTGAACTCGCCTTTCTCAAGGCGCGCAAAGACGCTCGAGACCAGCTTTTTGTAGCGGCCCGTGTATGGGCTCTGGCGGCTGAGATCGGCTCTCAAAATCAGGCACAGCAAGAGCAGGGCTTCGAAAGTGGCCAGATCGCCGCTTTGCCAGGCTTTCTGCGCGGCGGTGATGGAGACCAACATCGTGGTGATGCTCTCGAGCGGCTTGTACATCTCTTCAAGCATGAGCAAGTCTTCGTCGGCCAGCTTATCCTGATAAGCGACCACCGCCCGGTAGAATTTCTTTCTCCAGTCAACGAAAGCCCCTCTGGCGAAATTGAGCATGTCCTGCAAACGCGGCTCCATTCCGGGCACTCTTTTCTTGTCGGCAAAACTCAGTTCGGTTTTCAGCATCCATTTGACGAAAGGTGCGGCGGTAGTCCAGATGCGGCGCCCGGAGAGCTCTTTTCTGTGCGCGAAGACATAGCGCCAAACCGGCCAGAAGCCGCACTTTTGCGACACTTGCGGGCCGCAATCTTCCATCGTCCAGGCAAACACGTCCTTGCTTTCTGCCGCTTGCCCATTCATGCCGTTGTAGATGGCACCGTCGGTGAGGATGCGGGCGCGCTCGGCGAACAAATAGCCCAGGCTGGAAAGGGAATGCTTCCAGTTGCCGAATTTGAGCCGACCCGGATCGAGGCCGATTCTCAGCATGTGCACGATCAATGGCTTGATGTACACTTCAGAGATTGGCTTGGCAAGCGATTTTATCGTCGCTTTGCCGAGCATCGGATTGGGGCCCTCGTAGACGCTCGACACCAGGTCGTCGGCCAGATTGTCGCCCAGGGGGTGTCCGCCCAGGACAAACCGCCCGCCGTGAGTGAACATGGACTGATTGGTGACCACCTCACGCAGGCGATCGGTCGCCCATGTTTTCGCGATCATCGAGGAAACGTCGCCCTGATATCCGCTGTCCATCAGTGATGTAGCCCAGTCGACCAGAGCGTCTGCCCCGGCTATGTAAGCCGCCTGCACAGCCATATTGTTCATGATGTACTGGCGGGTCTTGAGCTTTTCGCCGAAAGTGACGCGTTCGTTCACCCAGGGCATCTCGCTCTTGAGCAGGCGCTGCATGCGTGCGCTGGCGCCTGCCGCCACTGCGGGTCTGCCGCGATCGAGATCGTGGAAGATGATGGAAAGTCCGTTGCCGGGCAATAGATATTTCTTGGGCACGCGGAAATTCTTGAACCACAGCCCTTTGTTGTGGATGCGGCGCAGAGCGTGAATCGGGTAATTGACGATGCGGAAATTCTCGCTGTCTGCTTCGGGCAGCTTGACCAGAAGCACCCTGGTCTGACCGGCGATCTTGAGAAAGAGCGCCACGATATGTCCGTACCAGGCATTGCTGATGAAAAGCTTGTCGCCCGTGACAAGAATGTCGTCGCCGTCTTCAACACCGTAAGTGCGCACGTCGGTAATCCAGCAGCCTACATAGCGCTCTGTGCCGGCAAATCCCGAGCGCAAGCGCCCGGAGGCCAACAGCGGCAGTAATTCGGCGTTCTGCTCGGCAGTGCCTTTCCAAATCAGCGGGCCGGCAGCTCCAATCAGCTCCTCGATGGAGAGAAGCCCGCCTACTATTTCCGAGGCTACTGCTGCCATTCTGGTGATCGCCCGCATGGAGAAAAACATGCTGGCGCCTGACCCTCCGTATTGCACGGGAATGGGCAGTCCCCAGAAGCCGGTCTCACCGAGCGCGTCATGAACGGCATCGCTGAGCTTCTGGTCGGTTTCGTAGAGAGTGCCTGCTTGCTCGTGAGCCAGCACTGCCGAGATGCTCGTCTCGAGCACAGTGCGTGCCGGGCTGTCGTGCCACTCGGCCTCGTCGGCAAGGCAGGTGAGAAGTTCCATCGGGACATGGCCTTCCATCACGCCACGGTGCAGCGGGCCGGCTTTGTCCTGCGCTTTGTCCGCTTCATCCTGAGCGCGATCTACGATCACCACGCTCTCCACTTCGGATTTACTTTTTCCGCCTCTGGTCAAGACCTCTTCCAGACGATTGATGTCTTCGCCTGAAGCGGGATTATTTTTCAGTCCATCCGGCTTTGTGCCGGTGGTTCTGTCGATTTCAGCGTTCATAATGTGAACTCCGGAAATTTAACGAAATGGCTCGCCGCATAGACAGCGAGCCGCCCTTGAGGCAAGCGCTCAAACTTGATTGCTGCTTGCCGATTTATTAACCAGCTCAATCGCCTGGCAGCGTCTCCAGGTCCGCCAGTAGCTGACCCAGAATGCGCCGTACAGGAGAGTGAGCATGACTCCCGTGGCCGTGCCTTGAGACTGCGCCAGGGTGTCCCACAGCCCGTGCAAAAAGGCAGCCGGGACAAGACCGAGAGTCAGCACAAGATAGCGTGCCGAGGCGCTCATAAAGCGTGATACTCCTAGAGCCGCCCCCCAGATGGAGGCATATAGCGCATGCAGAGGCACTCGCACCAGCGCGCCCAGGAAAAAAGCCTGTGCGGCGCCGCTTTCCAGCTGGACCAGATAGAGGTTGTGGTAGAGATTTTCATACGCTGAAAATCCCAGACCCGCAGCACAAGCCAGCACTATGCCGTCTTTGGGGTGCCTGACAGTGCCGGCCGCCAGATACTTGAGCACTATGAGAACTGCTGTCAGCTTCAAGAGCTCCTCAACCAGTCCGGCTCTCAGAACGAAATAAAGGAGCTGGTTTCCGGCTGCTGCTGCGGCAAAGCCGTTGTTCAGCAATTCGGCAGTGAAGACGAACGCGGGGGCTATCAACACGGCTGCGGCAAAACAAAGTGTGACCGTCCAGTAAAGTGCAGGCAGTGGCTCAGACGCGCCGTCTTCAGCACTGGAGAACCCTGAAAAGCGCAGAGAGAAATACCAGAGCCAGGCGACAGGTACGGCGATGGAAAGAAAGCCCAGTCCCCAGCCCAGTTTGCTGCTGCCGAAGACCATTATGGACAGGGCGGCGGCAAGTACTGTGTAGCGCAAATTGGTAATGCTCATAAAAGACTCCTCTTGCCGGAGCAAGATTGAACGTGGAAAGGCAACGACCGGTGTGCTGTCAAAGCGAATCTTCACGAGTGCCGGCTTGAGGCACGTGGATTATTTGCTTGATTGCGCGCAGGAAGTTGAGAAGGTTTTTTGTGGAACGAAATGAATCAAGAAGGGAAGAAGGATGGCCAACACCCTAACAGTCGCGTTCAGAGGTTTACAACAAAACATTTATGACGTTGTTAGC
>JAYRNY010001031.1:0-5305 GCA_041911975.1 bacterium
CATTCAGCTCGATTTCCGACTTGAGAACAACCTCAAGCCGTTTGGCCGTCTCATCGTTCAATTTCTTGGCGATGCCCTCAGCCAACCTGGGCACTGTCCTCCAGTTGATCTCTACTTCTTCATCGACACCTGCTTCGGCGTTCTCCTTCAGTTTCGATTCGAGAATGACGCCGATTTCCGCGTCGATGGAACGGCGGAAATCAGTGCGTTCGGACGAGCCGGTCAGACCCATCCACCGGTCCAGGTCATCGAGAAAAGACTGATCAACCTTTTCCTTGCGCAAGGTACGCACGCCGGCCTGGATGACCGATTCTTCCACGTCTGCAAAACCGGTCGAGAAAGCTTTCGCATGAGCGCGATAGCGTGAGAACAACTCATTGGCGCGCCGTTCGAAATCGGGTGCAGCCACCTCGAAGAGCTGGCGACGCAATACGCGCCGGTATTCAGCTTCGATCAGCCCTACCGCCTTATCGTCGAAGCTCTTTGGCCCTTTGAGAAATTCCTCGCAGTTCTTGTAGACCTCTTTCTCCTTGTCGGTCAAACCAGGCGTTTTAGCCATCTGCGCCAGACTTGCACGCAGGAAATTGATCATCTCCAGCTCGCTGACACAACGATCTTTATCCTTCAAAGCAAGTTCTACAATCTGGCTGATCGTGCCCAGCATGACGGCCATGTTCAGGCCGCTCAGCCCCTCGTCTTCTCCGGCTTCCGCCCAGAACTCGCCCACCGACCAGTGCTCCACTTCCGACTTCTTGGCTGTGGAAGCGGCCGCTCCATAGTAGCCATAATCAGTGGCAGCCGACTTGTTTTTCTTCTCTACAATCAGCTGCTCACCATCATACATACGGGCGCGCGTGACGATGTCTACTTCATGGTCCTTTTTCATGCGGCTGATTACCGCCAGAAGCGCCGCCAACTTCAGAGCCATCGGGCTAAAGTGCGGTTTGTCGCGCATCCCCTCCAGGAAGTCGCGGTAAGCAAGTTCCTCCTCTGTCACAGAAGTTATGTAAGGCACATTGAGGATTTTCATGCGCCGGGTGAACTTATTTGGGTCAGGCTGACTGGCGATGAACCTTTCCCAGGCACCGTCATTGGTCTGTCCCATCAGGATGGCATCCAGGGGCAGCCAGCCTTCCTCACCGTGATATGTAATGCGCCTGTCGTTGGTAGCATCAAGCAGCGCTGACAGAGCGCCCATTGCCACCGGCGAAGCTGAGCTGAACAATTCCGGCATGTCCACTATGCCGCGGCTGCCATGGCAGAGCGTGGACAGTAAAGGCTCTTGCATGGTCCAGGTGGCAATACCGAATTTGCGGCTGGAAAGCCTGAAGCCTTTTATCTCCACATCGAAAAGATTGGGATTGGCCTTATTGTCGCCCTCCATTATTTTCGACCAGCACTTCTGGCAAGGTTCGCCGGCAGTGGCCAGAAGATCGCGCAAGGAAGGCTTGCCGTGGCGCGCACAATCCTCGTCACCTAATTGAAGCTGCTGGGCCAGCTTTTCTATCGCTTGGCGGCGTTCGGGCTCTTCTCTGGGCAAAATCAGGTTGAGAAGATTGATAGGGTTCTCATGCACTGGGCAGTCGGCTACCGAATAAACGACTTCCCCTTCCAGTGTGCTTTTGATTGCTTCGGCTAAGAAGCTTTTACCGCTGCCGGGGCCGCCTTTGAAAATGAGAGCCAGCCTGAGCTGGTAACCGTTTGCGGCAGCCTGGCGAAGATGGTTCATAACACGGGCAACTGTACGCTGCGAGCCTTTGACTTTGTCGAAAGCTTTCCAGGAAACGACGCGCATCTTCTTGAGCATCTGAAGATACGGCTGTCTTTCCTTGGGAACACTTTCGATGTCGACCTCGCCACGCTTCTCAATTGCACGAATCAAGAGCGCTGCAGCAGTGTCGGCCATCTCCGGCTGATCCTTCAGTCTGGCGAGAAACTCGCCGAAGGTCAAAGAGTCGACTTCCACTGGTTGCAGCATCAATTGATCTCGAAGCTGCGAAATATCAGACATGTTTTACCTCCTTATTGAGGGAGCTTTGCTTGCCTTGAGGCAAGCGCGAGATGTCGGACCAGACTGAAACTGCTCAGCCGGGTCGCTGTACGGACGCCTACTTAACTGAAGGCAATTCAGCGTCAGACATCAAAGATCCGCGCCTTCAGCTCGTTCAAGAAGTGTTTTGTCACCGGCAAGCCGCCACCCCCAGACCTTTTGAGCCTGCTGCATAGATGGAGGGAAGTTCGAACCGCTGTCTTTGCTTGAGGGGAGGGGGTGGATAGCCTCTGGAATGACGAAAAACATCTAGATCCGCACCTTAACAAAGTTGTGAAGATGCACCAAGGTAAGCCGCCCCGGACTGAATCACCGCAATGCCAGGCATACTGACCCTTTCAGTTCAAGGCGCCGGACGGAAGAACGCTTCGCCCGGCATATTTTTCAGTTCTGGCGAGCCTCGTCCACAATGCTAATTCAGCTCGCGCCAATCGTTGCAGCGGGTCCGCTCAAAAGTCCGCAAAAGTTGACTGCCGGCTAGTTTACCCCCGGTCAAGCGCTTTACGCGAATTTCGGCAGTGCAGTTTGTCACCCTCACGCTAGCGTTTCAGTTCTATCTCAAATTCGATAACTGATCGGCCGGTTCAGTCGAAACAGAGCACACCAGAGGGTTTCAGACTTGATCGCGGAATTAAACCTGCCTGCGTGCCAATTGCCCGGTTCTCAAGCAGACTGCTACAAAAGGATGTCTCATTTGATTTACCTAGCCCGGAGCACAGACACAAGCACCGCCTGCATTTGCAATCTCGAACTGACTGATTTTTCACTGGCTTGAGAGGCTGAGCGAGTGCCAGGTCATTAACCGCAGAAAAAACAAGAGGTAAGTCTGCCACCATGGTCAGAGCCTCGAGAGGAGGACCATCATGAAGTGGTCTACTTTTAGCGCGGCACTGACAAAGTGCCGGCTACACTTTCGTTTATTGCTTAACCAGATCATCTTCGACGCCCCACACATCCGCGTGGCTAAAGCGATGGCGGCATTGGCTTGCTTTTATCGCACGCATGGACTAAATGGAAAAGCCGAACAGTACTGGCATAGAGCCCGTCTAATGCTAGAAACGGGGCAAGAATGCGCAGAAGCCCACAGCCTTGGCATGTTTCAGGTGGTGGACGGCGTCCATACATTTCAGCGCAAAGTCTTCAAGAGAGAAAAGGACTTGTTTGAACAATTGTCCTTAGGGCAGCATCCAGACGTGCTGATGATCACCTGCTCGGACTCCCGCATAGCCTCTACACATGTAACCCAATCCCGTCCCGGTGAACTCTTTGTGTTGCGCAACGCCGGCAATATCGTCCCACCATATGGCACCGCCAGCGGTAGCGAAGCGGCAACTATTGAATTTGCTGTAAAGGCGATCGGTGTTAAAGACATTATCATTGCCGGACACAGCCATTGTGGAGCCATGAAAGGGCTGCTCAATCCTCAAAAGACGGAACAGCTGCCTGCTACCTCAATCTGGTTGACTCACGCGACGCAAGCAAGAGAGAGCGCCTTATCAAAGCATCACGCTGAAAACGAGGCCGAAGAGTTACTGTCTTTGATCAAAGAAAATGTACTCTTGCAGATCGAGCATCTGAAAAGTCATCCGGTTGTTGCTGAAGCGGTCGAATCCGGTCAGGTGAGGCTGCACGGGTGGGTCTACAAAATCGAAAGCGGTGAAGTATTGAGTTTCAATGCCGCCAATCAAGTCTGGCAACCGCTCTAATACAGAACACGCCGCGGACAAACAAAAGCAGGATTCGATGCTTGCAGCTCGAAACCTGCTTTTCGGCGAACATACGCTAATGCTTATAGTATAACGTTCGACCCCCGCAACCATTCGACAAACACATGTCGCAAAACACAGGCTGCATCTCGCATTTGGAGTCACAGGGGCGAGACCAGCCTTGCGAATCCCGCAAAAAAAAACAGATAGCGCCAACTTACGGAGCACTCCTTTCCCTTCTAGCACTAGGCGCTGTTTGCATTTTCGCTGCATGCCGATCGTAGTTTGCAGCGAAAAATATTGTCTTCGAATAATTCCATTGTTACGGTAAAAGTAATGCAAAACGAAACGGATCTAGGGCCTGACGGGATTCTTCGCGACTCAATACCTGAAAGTCACTCTTTAGCGCTTGAGAATCACTAAAAGGTTATAGATTTTGTCAGTTGCAAACTTTGAATTGGCACCGCAGCCGGTGACTTTTCCATTTACCAACCCCGCGTCAGTAAACAAACTCGGCAGATAAGCACGCCCTTGCAAGGGCGAAGCGGGCATCAAACAGCATGACCGGCACAGCTTTCGTATCGCGCTGGCGTCAGTTGCGCAAACACGGATCACCTACCTGGCGTCACCCGGAAAGATATAGTGCATGGGCGATCTAAATCCACAGCCGATTGTTGCTACAAGGCTGAATATGTATGTTGAAGTTGTTCAGCAACCAACAAAAGATGCGGAGAGATTTCGCCGGATTCAACTGCTATTTTCCGATATCAAGGTCTACAGCAGTCGCATACGTGCGAGCCCTCGAACTCGACAACCAATTCCAATCGCAATCGAATAACGCGATCGGCCCCATGGATGCAGGAGTGCGCACACTCATCCTGCGTCTGTAAACAGTCGCCTCAAGCGAAGGAGACAAACAATGAAAAGAAAACCAGAGGTAATTCTTTTCGATCTTTGGCGGACACTCGGCTATTCTCTCGACCGAGAGCCGATACACGAGGTCCAGAAGATACTGGGACACAGTGTGGTGCAGTCGGGAGAACAGATCGAAGTGATTGAAGATCCACAATTCATGCGCAGTTGTCTAACAACCGACATCAATGACCAGAGGGAATTTCTGTCTGAGATAGCCAGAAAATACGGCAGGCAAATTAGCGAACGGTCTCACACAGCTTTTGCGGCATTGCTGCGGCGAGAGACCTGCGGCTTCAGACTTTACGATGACGTACTGCCCACCCTCAAAGAGTTGAGAAGACAGAAACTCAGGCTCGGACTGGTTTCAAACCTCTGGCCCTTTCCGGCGCCATTTATATTTGGCGAGCTCGGCTTGGGCGAGTTTTTTGAACACCTGATCTATTCATTCGCAGCCGGATGTGCAAAACCAGACAAGGGAATTTTCAACCAAGCCCTGAAACTATTTGCGGTGCCTGCCCAGGCTGTGCTCATGGTCGGCGACAGCCTGGTCAACGATGTGCAAGCAGCTCTTTCAGTCGGCATGCAGGCAGCCTTGATCGACCGCACGTCGGACCAAAAGGAGGTCGCCAAAGAC
>JAYRNY010001032.1:0-2430 GCA_041911975.1 bacterium
AACAATAGCCGACAACATTGCGCCTTTCACCGCCGAGGCAACCACCGACGGGGCAAGGAATAGACCCTGGAAAAGCAGCCTGTTTTGATTGAAACTCACTCCCTGGTGACCGCCTATGCCAGGTGCAGTCAGCCTAAACAGCGCCTGCTCGAGCAAATCTTCCCGCCCGGCTATGTAGCCGCCGGAAATAGCCAGCCCGCCGCCCGGATTTTTGATAAGAGACCCGGCAATGATGTCCGCTCCATGGCTGGTCGGCTCGGTCGCCTCGACGAATTCGCCGTAGCAGTTGTCGACCATGACCAGGCAATCCGGACGTATAGCCTTGACCAGAGCGATCATTTTGCCGATCTCATCGTTCGAAAGGGTGCGGCGATCGAATGAATAACCGCATGATTTTTGAATAGTTACCAGCTTGGTTGGATTTTCCAGCAGTTTGGCAAGTTGGGGAAACTCCTTTCGATCCGTACAAAGGAGTGCGGCAGGGTCAATATCTGTTTGATCGTAAAGGACGCCAAGTTCTTTGAGCGAACCACGCCCATCGCCGGCAATGCCGATTACCTGCTGAAGCGTGTCATACGGCGCGCCCGTTATGCTTACGAGCCGATCACCCGGTTTCAGACATCCATAGAGACAGAGCGCCAGTGCGTGTGTGCCGGAGACCACTTGCATACGCACAGCCGCAGCCGGTGCCCCGAACACTTCAGCAAAAATGGCGTCCAAAGCCTCTCTTCCGGCATCATCAATACCGTATCCTGTGTGCTCAGCGAAGTGTTCTTCAGTCAGCTTGTGGTTTCTATAGGCATCGAGAACCTTTCTTTGATTGTTTAGCGCTGTCTCGTCGACGAACTCGAATTCGGCGGCAAGTGATTTCTCCGCCTGGCGAATCAAGTCTCTGGTTGCTTTGTCGACTGTAGTTGTTTGCATGCCTGGATATCTTAGCGGGCGTTTCGCCTTTCTCCTGAAATTTCAAGCTTTTCAATAAACAAGTGTGAATCTGCTGCGTTTTTCAAGCATTCGAAACCGGGGAGCAAAATCTTTCAATTCGGTTGAACTTTTTTTCTGCGCCCATCGTCTATTACTTTGTCCCCGCAAATAGCCCTCTATTTTTCCTACCAACCACCCACAGATGGCAGGGTTTGGTGGCGGCTCGCCGACCTGCCGTCAAAGGAGTTTTTCATGCAAGCATTATTCGATACAGTCTCACTGGCGCTCTGTCAGGAGAAATGTCGCGCCTGCTCAGAAGATCTAAAAGTCGACTTAGTTGAATATCTCAACCGACCCAAACGATGGAAGAAGCTTAATAGAACCACTTTCTGCGATAGCTGCTTCTTCAAAATGGAGATGCAACCTCCAACTCTGAAGATAGTAAATCTGGAAGATATGGCACCACTTCTGGTGGCAGCTCGCTTGCCTTACGAGGGTCCGCTCAAGAAGGTCCTATATCACCTAAAGTATGATGACGACCGGCTTGTAGTCGAGGACCTATCCGTATTTCTCGGACAGGCTCTCGAAGATCTCGGCAAGATGGTTAGATTGAAAGATGCCGTTCTCGTGCCTGTGCCACTTCATTGGAAGCGTATGCTCAAGCGCGGCTTCAATCAGGCTGAGCTGCTCGCCAATCGAGTCGCATACAAGCACGACATCCCCATCGACAGGAGAATATTGAAACGTTGCAAAGCCACATCGACTCAACATCAACTGGGTAAGCAAGAACGAAAACAAAACGTTCATGGAGCCTTCGAAGCAAACGCAAAGTATGCAGAAGGAATGAATGTCATTCTCGTAGATGACCTGGTCACATCAGGCGCAACTCTGGCATCATGCGCAAGCGCGCTCATGGTAAGCGGCGCCCTGAGCGTCAATGCAATTACCCTCGCCTACGCGACTTCAAGCAAAGAAGGTTTCGCACCAAAAGAAATGAATTGAAACTAAACCGATTCCTCGAAAGCTTTGATGGTCTCTTCGATGTCTTTGGTTGAATGCACTGTAGACATGAAGGCGGCTTCGAATTGCGAAGGCGGCCAATAGATGCCCTTTTCGGCAAGTTTGCGCCAGACTTTGGCGAATTTTTCTGTGTCGGATTTCTTGGCGGTCTCGAAATCAACTACTTCTTTGTCCGTGAAGAACACGGTAATCATGCCTGTTATGTGCTGAACTCTCATGCCGCCCTTTTTCTCGGCGATTTCGGTAAGGCCTTTGGCGAGAAGCTCGGTTTTGTTGTTGAGCTTTACGTATGTTTCGGGCTGTTGAAGCATCTTCAACTGAGCAAGTCCGGCTGCCATGGCAAGCGGGTTGCCGGAAAGTGTGCCAGCTTGATAGACGGAACCACTGGGAGCAATCATTTGCATGATGTCCTTGCGACCACCGTATGCGCCGACCGGCAAACCGCCACCGATGATCTTTCCGAGGGTGGTCAGGTCCGGCTTTATT
>JAYRNY010001033.1:0-3365 GCA_041911975.1 bacterium
AATCGTGAATCCATTGCCTGTTCAAAATCAGTTAACCGGTTGTCGATCCTTGTGTCCATTGATTCAATTTTGAAATGCAACGCGTCGATGCGTGAATGTACTTCACCGTACTGATAGCGCATTTCAGCATCCAGAGATTTCAGAGTTGGTTTCATGTGGCAATCCTCTAAATATCCGCCTGGATATGTATACGTAAACGATATCTAAAAAGTTCAATTATTTTGCAAGAAAGTTTGAAGTGATTATCCCTCGTTTTCATTTTGTGCGGGGTTAATTACAACTACAAAATTCCCTGTAAAGACAAACAGGCTCCCTTCACTGAAGGGAGCCTGCATTCTTCCACGAGTTCTATGCGGAATTAGTTCCAGCCTCTGTAGCCGTCATATCTCAGACCGAATGCGGTCGGGTATGGGCGGGAGCTGAGTGCGGAGGCAATCAAACTGTCCAGTTTGTTCAGGCTGTCGGTCATTTTGTCAAACTCTTTTTGATCGAATCTGCGGCCTGTTTGGGACATCCTGGCTAACTTTCTTTCTTGTTGGGCGAGGCGATCTTTGAACAGGTTGTATTCATTGATTGATAGGCGACGTTGCGTTCTGCCTGTTTCAACTTTGGTCTTCAATTGGCTGATCTCGTTTCTCACGTTGTTCAATGCGAAGTTGAAACGTTGGTTGAATCGTCCGCCAAATCTATTGTCGAATCTGTCATCAAATCCATCACCGAAACGGTTGCCCATTCCCCAGCCACCATTAGTAGTGGCGACCAGGCTGTCCACGCGATTGTCGAGGCTGACAAATTTGTCGGACAATGTGCGTGCTTCCGAGACGTTCAGATAGCCGTCGGTTTCATAAGCTGCTTCAAGGCTCGTAATGCTGTTCAGTTCCGCTCTCAGCGATGCCGCCTGGGCGGCGTTGATTCTGCCGGACGAAAGTGCGAAAGAAATATTCGCTTCTATTTCGCTGCGCTTGCTTTGGAAATGATTGCGAGCGAAAGACTGAGGATTGCGGAGATCTGTGACATTCACACCAAGCGTGTTTTTGAAGAAGTCGACCAGATCATTTGCATTTGATGGTTGTACGAAAGTAAATGCCGAGGCAATTGCTATGAGAGATGCAGCTCCAGCCAGTTTTCTTGAAATACGCATAATTCCTCCTCCGCCCAATGGCTTCGCTGCGGAAGCTTCGAAACGGTGCAAATGTGTTGTGTCATGCGCGCTGAATTGAATGACGACCCTTCGAAATTTTGGTTCCCAATAGCTCATGGACCGTGCCCGGGAACCTAAAAATGTGATTATTACTGGGCTTTAAGGGCTTCAGTTTCACAAACTGCGGCCTGCTTTTGAGTACAATCTTCTCTCCAACCAATTAATTAGCGTCTCAAGCAGATTTGAACGGAAAAAATTCAATCATGAACACAACACTTACCGATGTAATCTGGCAACCCAAGGGCGAATACCTCAATTGTCGTGCAGCAGACTTCATAAAGAAGCACGATTTGAGAGATTGGAAGGATCTTGTCAAGAAATCGACTGATGACATTGAATGGTTTTGGAAAGCGGCACTTGATTACATGGGAGTGCGCTTCAACCGCAAATATGACCGCATTCTCGACATGTCAAAAGGAATGGAATGGGCTGAGTGGTTTGTCGGCGGAGAGCTGAACATCTACGATAACTGCATCGACTGGCATTTGAAGAAAGGACAGAAAGAGGGCGTGCGTGAAAGCGTCGGCGCCGATCACCAGGCGGTCATCTGGGAAGGCGAAGATGGAAAGATTCGCAAGCTCACTTATGGCGAACTCGATGAGATGGCATCGCGCACGGCCGGTCTCTTGCAGCGTCTGGGCGTAGGCAAGGGCGATGCGGTCGGCATGTACATGCCGATGGTGCCGGAAGTCGTTGCCGTACTTCTTGCCTGTTTCAAAATCGGTGCTGTAGCGGTTCCTGTATTCTCCGGCTTCGGAGCCGAAGCATTGCGCAGCCGTCTAGATGACTCCGAGGCGAAAGTTCTATTTACCGCAGACGGCGGCTCTCGCCGCGGCAAACTCATTCCTATTAAAGAGAATGCAGACAAAGCTGTGCATGGTCTACCTCATTTGAAAAACGTCGTTGTCCTGAAGCACATGGGCAATCAAGTTGCCTGGAACGACAACACGGATCACTGGTTTGAGGAAGCCGTCAAAGCATCGGACAGAGCAGAGACGTTGAAAAATCTGCCGGCCGAACATCCTTCTATGTATCTGTACACGTCCGGCACGACGGGCAAGCCGAAAGGCACTGTGCACACGCATGCCGGAGCTCTTTCGCAAATAGTGAAAGAACTCGGTTTTTCCTTCGACCTCCAATCTTCCGATATATTCTTCTGGTTTAGCGATATCGGCTGGATGATGGGGCCCTGGGAAATCGTCGGCGTCACCTTCTGGGGCGGCACCATGGTGATTTGCGAAGGCACACCTATTTATCCGGAACCCGATCGTCTATGGAAGATGATCGATCGCCATAAGGTAAACACTCTCGGCATCAGCCCGACTGCTGTACGCGGTATGAAGTCGGAAGGCGACGAGTGGGTTGATAAGCACGACCTGTCCAGCTTGAGACTGCTTGGATCGACAGGCGAGCCGTGGGATCACGACAGCTATATGTGGTTGTTTGAAAAAGCCGGCAAAAAGAAATGCCCGATCATGAACATCTCGGGCGGAACGGAAATTGTCGGCGGATTGCTCACGCCACTGCCGCTCATGCCGCTCAAAGCGTGCTCTCTGGGCGGACCCGGGTTGGGCATGGACATCGATGTTTTCGATGAAAACGGCAAGAGCTTGAAAAACGCCATCGGGCATCTGGTCTGCAAGAAGCCCGGACCGTCAATGACCAAAGGTTTTCTCAAGGCGCCCGAGCGTTATATAGAGACTTATTTCAGCAAATTCCCCGGCGTCTGGTATCACGGCGACTGGGCGAAGGTAGACGATGACGGTTCCTGGTTCCTTTATGGTCGCTCGGACGACACCATAAAGGTGGCCGGCAAGCGCGTTGGTCCCGGAGAAGTCGAATCAGTGCTGGTTGAGCACGCCGGCATCGCCGAAGCGGCTGTAATCGGTGTGCCGCACGAATTGAAAGGTGAGGCGCTGGTGTGTTTTGTAAGAACCATGCCGGGTCAGGCTGAAACCGACTCCTTGTTGGGTGAGTTAAAAGCGCTGGTTGGAGACCGTCTCGGCTCTGTTTTGAAACCGGACAAAATCCATTTTGTCGCCGCTTTACCCAAGACTCGCTCCGGCAAAATCGTGCGCAAGAACATTCGACTTCAATACCTGGGCGAGCCGGTCGGCGACCTTTCATCGGTCGAGAATCCGGAAGCGCTCGATGCCATAAAGGA
>JAYRNY010001034.1:0-8734 GCA_041911975.1 bacterium
AGCACAAAGGTGCGCGCCTATGGGTAGTCGGCTTGTATCCACCGCTGCAATTCGCTGGGGACAAAATTGGCTCATTGAAGCGGGAAATTATTTGTGAAGTGAAAAATTTTCTGTAGGAGATGAAGCTTGGAAAGGCAAAGAGTGATAGGAATGTTTGCGCAACATGCCGTGGTTTGTAATGAATGCAGCCCGTTTACTTTCTCGGTGATGCACCTTTATGGCTGGCGTCCAGTGTTTGAGCAAGACGCCGAAAAACATTCTCTCAGGTGTGGCACGTGTTGGCTACTGCTTGTTGACACTATCAAGCCAGAGCCTCGATATGTGCGACATTTGGAAGACTGTTTGAAGTTGAGTGCTGCCGACGTTCCGGGGGTAGAGTTGTGAATCCAAGTAAGCCATTAACTGAGGGCGAATTAGTCGTCTTTCAGGGTACAAGAGAATGTATTATTCATTACTGCCTTGTGCGCATTTTGAATAATCTCTATCCATCAAATGTGGATCGAAATGAATCAATAGCTGAGTGGTTTATTGTTCTTTATCGCGCCATAGCGTGGAAAGAATTTGAACACAATGAACAACTGATGAGAATTGCTAGCTTTTACACGAGGACAGAATGACTGCAGTTAGGCGTGGTTCTCATCTTCACCGCCTGCTCACTATGCGGGATAGCTTCGGCCCACTAGATTTCACTTTCAAGATAAAGCCGATGCCTTACAAGGTGCCACAGACTAATACAAACCACGGCCGACCATATATGCCTCGTGAATACCGTGAATATAAAGACCTTATCCGCAAGTCGGTACAGCAGCAATATGACGGGCCGTGCCTGGAGTCTAACGTCAGGCTGTATTGTCGCTTCTATTTCGTGGGCGGATTGCATGGTGATGAAGACAACCTACGCAAAGCGCTCAAAGATGCCTTGCAGGCATGTCGGACGAACGAAGAAAACAAAATTAAGTGGCGGGGGATTTTCAAAGACGATCGCCAGGTGCTCGGCGGGGGGCAAGAAATTTATTACCAGAGCGAGATGGGCGACGATTGGCCGGGGTTTGAAGGCTCAAGGGTCATAATCGTGCCTCGGTATGGGTACGATGCGGTGGCGGGTCCGCCAGAGGTCTATGATTTTGAATCGGGCGAAGAGTACACGGGGTGGGCATTTTGAGATTTGCAGTTGTCGGAAGCCGCGATTACCTCTTTCTCGGACGGGTGCGCGAAGTCGTCGGGCAGTTGATAATGTCCGGCAAGGCTACGCAAATTATCAGCGGCGGCGCCAAGGGTGTTGATAAAGTGGCCGCCGAAACAGCTACCGACTTCGACAAGCGCCCGTACGTTATACCTGCAAATTGGGATCTCTATGGCAAGTCTGCAGGCTTCGTCCGAAATAAACTGATCGTAAGGGGCTCTGATGCCACTATCGCATTCTGGGATGGCAAATCGAAGGGCACTCGCCACACCATAGACTTGACTCTTGCTGCCGGCAAGAAGCTTTATTTATTCGGTCCTGACGGTCAAGAGTGGTACGTGGTGACTCTCGGTCGGCAGTTTGTGACAATGTTCGCTACTGACTGGGAAACTCAAGCTTGGTTTGACGAGAACGAAGACGGCGAGAAAGGATTCACTTACGACGAGCCTTCTTTGTTTTGCGAACCGGTGGCTTAACTTCATAAATCTGCCTGTGTGGTGGTGCGCCAGGCGGCAATAATTTCCACCACTCCGCAATATGTTCTCGCCCACTGTAAGGCCCGTTACCTCTTACTCTCATAAACTTGGCGATGTTCTCGATGTTCTTCTTCAGCATCGGGATGAGTGGTAAAAGCCATTGTGCCTGGTGCTCATAAAGCTGGTACTGCCCCTGGTCGTCCTGCTCAAAGCGGTCAAGTATCCAGTAGAAGATTTCCAGCGCTCGAGTCATCGCCTGCGCGCGCTGAAACTTTGTGTTATACCGCTGCCGCCAGATGCGCATCCGGTCTTTGACTTTCGCCCTGTGCTCGATGAGCTCCACTTGGAGCTTGGGCGAGTTGACTACGAGTCTGTTCTTTGTGCGCCCTTCGTAATAACAAGAGGGACACCGGCGTCTAACCAGTATCCCCCCGCAAATTCGACATTGCATCCGCGGCGCTTTGTCCGGCCAAGAGTCTGGTGTTAATTCCTCGTCCAAAGTTTGAGCCCTATTGGTGTTGCTAAGCTGCCGGCGGCTCCGAGCGCCGGCCAGAGATGATCGTACGGTTCTAGCCCCGTCGATAGTTTCTGTCCAAAAGCCAGAGGGTGCCTAGCTGGATAAGTGCAATTGCGAGAAAACACAACAGGATGCGTAAAGGGAAAGGCAAGCTGCTTACCCAGTTTACGTACACCACTGCCGCCGATGAAAGCATTCTCTTTATCCCCCCACTTAGGGTGTTCCGGTGCAGATGCATGGCTGCTCTCGGCAGTCCCAACAGGGGAAACGGGACTTTGGTTTTGGGGAATGCTTGTCACTATTGGCGGTGCTTCCCACTTCTCTGTCTGCATCGCTGGTTTGAGTTCCTGGGCTTGCGCGCAAATGGGTAACACAAGCGACACAAGAACAACTAGATTTGCCTTCATCATAAAAATTCCCCCGTAATTCAATCGCGCGCTTTGCGTGCTGCAGTGCGATTATAACGGCGTCCTCTTCACTGTGCTCATTATTCGGGTTGGCAAGCACCGCATTTAATGCGGCCGCTGCATACAAGTCGAACAGGTCGAGGTTGTAAACAAGGCGTGTCGCGCTCATGTAATCGGTAGCTCCTTGTAGTTGTGCCATCTTTGAAGCGCATTTATCCAATTATCTGATGGTGCTGACTCCATCGCTTTGCGCACTCGCTTGATAAACAGTCTACGTTCGTCTAGAGAATACGAGCCCCATTGTGCGCCCCACCCAAAGATGAAGTGTGTAAACTGCTCCATCTTTTGGTGATATAGGGTCCATAGTCCATATTGTTCCTGGAGCGAGTGCGTGGGGTCGTCCCTAAATTTCAAGCTCGGCTGATAGTCTCCAATATTTTGCCATTCAGCCCAAAATACTTGTTTTGAGTCATCATCCTGCCACACCGCAAGGTGATCGCCCACACAGCTAACTGGTGACATCCACATTCCATCTATAAGTGTCACTCCGCAAAGTCCAGGGTCCGACCATAGACCGTCAGCATAACGATGATTTATTTCACGCCAGTTCAAAATTACCGGGTAACATTTATCACTCATGCTATACCATGCTTTCGTTCGTTGCGTTCCACCCATTCGCGCGCCAGAGACTCAATCCTGCCCGTGCGTGATTTCCAGCCATCACGGCTGCACGCTGCAAGAAAACGGTCGTCAAATTCTTTTGACCACCAGATATGGAAGCGTTTGCGATTTGCTTCCGACAAAGCAGCTACCGCCGGACGGGCCGGACGGGCTTGGCTTGTTCTCGGCTTGCGCGCTGGAATGGTTTTTGTGCTTGTTGCACGGGTTTTGCTTCTTGTCGTTTCCCTGCGGGCTCCGCGCCGTTCTGCACTTCGGTTTGAAATTGTACGAACCATTTTTGATACCTCTCGTCATATTGTCGCTCCATTTGATACCAGCATTCCTCGAAATAAGCAATGTCTGTCCATCTGTCGCGGTAGTCGGCTGCTAAACATTTTCTGATACCACCGATGCAATACTCTTCGCATTTCTTCCAGAGTTCGATCATCGGCGTAGTTGAGTTTTGTGTCAGACAGTCGGCCGCCGCCTGCTCTAAGCGCTGTCGGCACGTTGTCTCTGTCCAAGGTTTTCTTCCGCCAGCGAGAATGAGCTCTTGCCGCTGCTCGGGGCTTAAGATTTCTTCGTCGCTAAGAAAAGTTGCTAGTGCGTCCATTTATTTCCCCAATAATCCTTGCTGTCTCTATTGCTGCTTTTGCGACTTCTTCCGCGACGGGCGGGCAGAAGGCGTTTCCGATGGCTTTAATAGCCAGTCGCCAGGGAATCCCATGTATTGCAGGCACCAGATCGGGTTCAATCGTTCGCGGGGATTCCCAATCTTGTTGTTCTTCAAAAACTGAGGCAGCGAAGGGCCGCCAGTCCGCTTTAGATCGCCCCCTTTCACGTCCCGTGCTGCGCAAGTCGGGCTCAGTTTCCGTACCACTGCATCCGTTAGCGTCGTCCCACTGTGGCGCCCTGACTCGGTCGAGTAACCCGCGCTCCCTGATTGAGTTGAATCGCTGGCCGTTGGCGTAGGCGACAATAACCGTTCTTGCGCGATGGTGGCCGGCGCCCGCATGTGCAGCTTCCACCACCATCGGCCAAGCGGTGTAGTTGAGCGCTTCCAGACCAGCGAGTATCCTGTCCGCGCCTCTAGTCCTAAGCGTAGGCGAGTTCTCAACAAACACCCCTGCAGGTCGCAAGTCTCGGATGAGTCGCCACATTTCCCGCCACAGTCCAGAGCGTGCGCCAGATAGACCCTCGCCTTCGCCTGCGCTGCTGATGTCTTGACACGGGAATCCACCGCATATAAGGTCGATACCCCCCCCGATAGTTCGTCGAATATCGTTAGCTGAGACGGTGCAGATATCGCGCCACCTTTTGACTTTGGGCCAATGCTTTTCGAGGATGCTTGTCGGGTAATCTTCAATTTCTACCTGTCCTACCGTTGTACAGCCTGCCGCCTCCAGCCCGATGTCGAAACCGCCAATACCCGCGAATAGGCTCAATACTTTCATACTTGTTTCAAAATAGCTTCAAGCCTATCAATTCGCTTCCGTATGCTGATTTCAGCATCAGCACCTATTTTGTGTATTATTGGCCTCGGAATTTCACACTGGCGGCAAATGTTTTCAGTCCACCTATGGCGACTGAAGGTGTGGCTACGCGGCTTTCTTTTTTCGTTGTCCGCTTTGCGCTTTTCTCTCTTGGTCACGCCGACACACGGTGGCATTTCAGCACGACTCAAAACTAGTCTGAGTCCTTTAATTTCTTCTTTTACAATCTCAACGTATTTTGTTGTCATATTTCCTCGATCTTATTGTGGGCGTAAAAGACACAAAAGTCAACGTCAGCCTTAACACCAAGGTCGCGCGTCTTATCAATCGTGATGCGGCTTAGGTTTATCTGGTTCCATCCCAGATTAGTCTTAATCCTGTCAACGTGCGCGCGATAATCCTCTCTATTCCTTATCTCCGCGTCTGAGCCATCTTCCGGCCTGCCGCGCTTATATAAACCGGATGTGCCCTGGAAGTCGTACCAGCGATAGATGTCCTCGTCGCTTAAGCGGTTCCATATCAATAGACTATCAGTGCTCATTGTTGCTCGGACGCTGCCGCTTACGTTGCGCCTTGTGAGTTTTTGCCCTGGTTCAATTTTGGTCGGCTCTACTACGGCAATAGTTGGATTTTCTTGTCCAATGTAATCGCGGAGGCGAATCATCTCCTTAGCCTGGAACTTCTCAGCCACTCGTTCATTGCCGACAATATTGTCAGGCACCGGCCACAGCCCCACATAATCAATCGCCTGCGCAAAGCGGCTGCAGCCGGTGGCTTTCTGTAAGTTATCAATTCGTCGCTTTACTGATTCAAGAGTGACTGGGTTTCTTTCAGTCTCTTGGATTATCGCCAAACGCGGGTAATAGTAGAGTTCTAATTTTTGCTTTGCTTCTTCAAGTCGCGCTTTGTGCTCTGCATCTGCGTCCTGTCGGTAGCACGCCAGGATCTCTCTATTACTCAGCCCTGACATATAACTCAGCATCCTTCGCCTTATGGTTTGAGCCGGCATTTCCAATGTGACAAGGGCTGCTGCAGCGTCAGGGTTAAACTCAAGGAAGTTGAGTAAGAGTTGCCCCAGGAGGATGGTCTTGCCCACATTCGACTCACCCAGGAGGCAAGTGAGTCCGCGCCAGCCGAACAAGCATTCATCCAGTGTAGGTAAACGTCCAGAGGCAAGCCCGATATATCGGCTCTCAGCGTAGCGTCTAAGCGTTTCATCATCGCTTGCAAGTATTTCTCTCGCTGATTGCTGGGCTTCATAAACACTTTCAACCTTGAAGTCTTTTAGTAATCTTACAGCTTCGCCAGGGTCAGCCTGAATCTTGCTCTGTGCTTCTTGTATCGTCTTCTCTAGTCTGGCTTGTATTCGCTCTCGTTCTTTTTCCTCCCGGTTGCGCTGTGCTGCCGCCTGTAAAGCCTGGACGTTCATTTTCGCCAAGCGTGAGACTTCCGGCCAGAAGTTCACATACAGGCTTTGCACTCGCAATGGTGCAGCAATGGAGCTCGAGTAATCACAACAGGCAATCGCGTATTTGTAGCGCTCCGCACTTGTCGATAGGTCGTATCCTTCGGCGATTCTGCGCGCGCGCCACGTGTCGGCCGGTATCGCCTGCTTGTAGATTTCATCCCATTTTGCGATACCAGCTTTGCGTATTACTTCATCCGGGTCTTTGTGTGGCTCTAGTAGCGCTGGGTCAACAACGAATAACTCAGGCACTTGTCCGGTCGCTTCATCCCATGTTTTCAGCGCGGCGTCGAGTCCTTTTAGTCCGGCGCCTTTATCAGCGTCCAGAGCCAAAACAAGAACGCGGCAACCAAGAGAATAGAGCGCCACCAAGCGCTCGAGGCTAAGAGCGTTGCCAGTGCTGCCCACGGCAACCACGTTGTTTCTGCCGTGTTGGCGCGCTTGAAACGGGTCAAGGAAACCTTCGACGACACAAATTTCTTTCGGGTTCTTTGCTGCCGTGTCGAGTCCAAGCGCGATAATTTGCGAGATTTGCGATCCATACGTGTTAAGGTACTTCTTGGGGCTGGCATCTGTGAGAGATCTACCAGCGAAGCCATGTAGGCGTCCGTGTCGGTCTTTGATCGGTATAAGCAGTCTGTCTTGCCATGCGTCATTGGGTCCGTCCTTGTTGTAAAAAGCTAGTTCTCTTAGTGCTTCCTCTGATACCCGGCTCGCCAGCCTTAGCGGCGTGTCGAGATATCCAAATCCTTGCTCAGCCGCGAACTTAAGCGCAAAGCCGCGGTTCTCTAAAAACTCCCCCGCTGGTGAACCAAACTCTAAAAGGGCTTCTGTGCAAATCTCCTGTACAAGCGGTAGCGCTTCTTGTCGCGCGCGTGCTTTCTTGATCGCCTTGAGTTGCTCTGGGTTGATGTCACCGTCAGGGAATGGCAGCCCTGACATTTCCGCAAGCTTGCGCAAAGCCTCAATAAATTCGCTGCCTCTCAGGCTTTGCCTGCCCGTCACAAGTTCAAGCAAGTCAGTCTCACGCTGCCCGCATTTATTCCAGCGCGGGCAGTAGATTATCGAACCGTCTTCAAAAATGAATGCCTCATCGCTTTTGCACTTTGGACATTCAACAAAGATTTTCTTGCCGCGCTGTTTTGGGTTCAGGTCCGCCAGAAGTGCCAAACGGTCGATTTTTGAAAATAGATCGTCTCGGTAGGCTTTCCAGTCCACGTTTTACCGCCGTTTTGGCCCTTCTTGAGCTTCCAGTATATCTTTCCCAGTAATCTTTTCGAGGTCTTCAGCCTCGGCATTCTCAAAGTGCTGCGCGCGAAGATCGTCACAGACTTCCGCAAACACATAACAACACTTTCTCAGAAAGTCAAAGAGAAGCATCCACAGTCGGTGTTTTTGATACTCTTTCATGTAATCCCCAATTTCTTTTTGACTTCATCAACGATTCCATCAGAGAAAGATTCCAATGTTTTTCCGTTAATCATCACGTTGGCCAGGGCGGCGTCCTCCATTTTGCGCCAAGCTTGGGCGCCCCTGGTATCAAGGCCAAGAATGTATTCCAAAAGCCCTATTTGAACACCGATTGATTTTTTCTTGTCAGGGATGTCACTATGTGCATGGTAGACAATAAGTAAAAACGTGTGCAACCTGCGCGCATTATTCGCGATGCGGAAGCTTTCTAAACTGTCTTCTTTCATGATATAGACATACTCTCCTTTTCTTCTTCAAGCTCCCAGCCGGGCGGAACAAACTTCTGTCCATCCTCGTTAGGCTTGCGCTCTTTTATCCACTTCTTAAACACCACTGCATCAACTTTGTAGACCGGCTCCCGTGATACCGTGACACCGGGGGGCAAGGCATCGTCTTTGAGTGTGCGTAAATAAGTGTCAAAAGCGGCGTTATCCTTCAACCGGAAGTCACCGCCAGTCTTGCGAAACTTTAGAGTACCAGTCAACAGATCGCAGTGTTGCGTACCCGGCTCTTTATTCTCCGCGCCCCATTCTTGTAATGCCGGCTCTAATTGCTCATTCAAGAAGCGCAACCAGCCCTTGATGCCGTCAATTTTTTGCTTGTATCCTTCTTCCCAGATTTTCAATTGAGCGCGGCCAAGCTTGATGTGCTCTACCAGGTAATTGGCGTCAGTTACGTCGCAGACGCCATACTGAATAACCTTTGCGAAGAAGTTCAATTTTTCCGCGCCTGCGGCCATCTCAAAGAGTCGCGCCAAAAGCTGCTCAAGCCCTTCCTGCTCGGTTGCAGCCTTGTCTTTTATCGGTCCATAGTGGCTAAAGATTTTCGTACTGTCGAAACCAAGGAAAGCGCCAAGCCCGCAAATATGCTCGTAAGTGAGCGGTTTTGCCACCACTCCCTCTTTAGGGGTAACAGCTACAGCAGTGCTCTTGCCCGCATCTGAGTCCTGGGATTTGCGAGCACCGCGGCCGCCTTTCTTCGGCGGCTCTAACTTTTTTTTGGTCAGTTCTTCAAGCTCCTTTTGCGCGACTAGAAGCAATTGCTTTGTGTGCTTGATGTCTTC
>JAYRNY010001035.1:0-4680 GCA_041911975.1 bacterium
AGATCGAGATTGAATATGTGCGCTCTCAAAGTCGCAATCTTCTGTTGCAAATCAGGACTGAACAAAGGAGGTCTCAAACAGCCCTGCAAATTTACGAATGTCGGATAGGATGCGAGATGATCGAAGGTGGCAGCCGGGTTGAGGAAGACAAGTCGATCGGCTTTTGGATTTTTCTTGTAGAGATCGCAGATTGCAGTTTCGAGCGCTGCCTCATGGCTATGGGCAGCAAACCACAACTCATTGCCCTTTATCGTCAGCGCGGCCAGCAGCAAGCAGTAGATTGACACCAGGCCTATCGAAAGATTCTTCAGCTTTCTCTGCGCAAGATCTTTTGTCGTCGTCGGAACCAGGAGCAGAACAGAAAGCAGGAGAAAGGGCACGCTCACCAGATAGAAATGCCGTCCGCCAGGCAGTCCACTTGCCGCATACCAGACGCGCGCCACCAGTGAAAAACACATCAACAGCCAGCCTGTCAAAAATACAGCCGCACGCCAGATTGCCCAGTCACGAACAATCGCGAAACGTGCAATGCAACCCACCAACATGGTCACATGGAGACCTACCAATATTTGCAACACTGCTTTCAGCTCATCCAACTGAGGCAGCGGAACTGGAAAGAAAACACCCTGCAGGAGCCGCCAATCGAGAAGCCCAGGCAGCCAGATGGTATCCAACACTACAGAGCCAAATCCGTGGTAGCCACCATAAAAGGTGCCCAACGCAAGAGACCGTGCCACGTAATAAAGGACGAACAACAGCCAGTAGATCCTGGTTGTTTTGATTGCTGAAAGCACGGCTTGCTTCCAGGGATGATTCTTTAAACTTAAGCAAAACGCATACCAGGTCAAGACAGCAGGCAAAGTAGCACCCACTTCCTTCGTCAGCAATGCTGCTACACAAAGGCACTGGCTGAGGACGCGCATTCTCAATGATCGCTTCGCATCGCTTTCCAGCGAGAGCATGAAAGTAACAAAACTGGAAAGGTAGAAGAGGGCACACACGCTATCCACACGCCCGCAAATCCATGTTACAGATTCAGCGTGCAAAGGATGAGCGGCAAACAATGCTCCGGCAAGAAACGGAATCGCGATGCCGTTGAGACCGGAAAGATTTTTCAATACCTTGCGAGAAAGCAGATATACCAGGACGGTACATGAAGCGTGAATGAACAGACATGTGATGTGCCAGCCAATCGTGTTTTGATTCCAAACAGCAACGTCAAAAATCAGAGGCAGCAACATCATGGGTCGATAGTGCAATCCCCAAAGAGGCTCCTGCATCCAACAACTGGCAAAGTTTTGCAAAAGCATCAGTGGCTGCGTGTGCAAATAGTTGTAGATGTAGGTGTACTGCGCGCCATCATCGCTCAAAAATCCATTCGAGAGCGATGGCAAATAACACACGATCGCAAGCGCAGCCAACAACCCAGCGACTAATGCGCTCTTCTTCCTATGTTTAATTGACAACGCTGCAGTCATTTCGGAGGCTTTTGTTTCCGCCGTGCAGGCTTCATTTGCACTATTTTCGACGGGAGAGATTCCTCAATAGGATAACTCAGAAACCCAGCTTTAGCTGCGCACCTTCGATCTTTTTATTGTATGGGTGACGCCCTGCAATCAATCTTCTTTACGGCGGTCATGCATGACAGCGCCCCCAAGGATAGAACGTCAAAAAAACGAACAAACAGGCGTCACAGACGCCCGCTTTTCTCTAATAAGGGGCGGTCCTACACCGTCACGGCAACTTGCTCTTCCGCGCGTCGCACTGCATACTCAGCAACAACGTATATCTCATCGACAAAAGTGAGCAAGCTGGCAGCAACCGAGCCCTCATCCAGACCAAGTTTTCTGCTTACCATACTGACGATGCCCGAGAAAGCACCAGGCAATTGCGCTTCCATTGCCCGTACTTCGCCAGCATTAGGTGAGGTGGCAAGCTGCGCCATTACTTCCAGGCCAAATCCCATATTCTGGCAGGCGGCGCCGACTTCGGTTTGGGCCTGCTTTGTCAGACCGATGGCTACGAGACCCCTGGTAATCATTTTCGAATCGCTGCACGTCAGCATGGACTCCGACTTGGCAATGACGTTTTGCAGCCTGGGAATCAGCGGCTTCAGCATATCGACTTTGGATTGTACTTGCGTTGCTGTATCTGCGTTCATGTTTTTCTCCTCGCCTGATTATTTTTTATCGCCTACGCTGTACGTCTAAAATCCGAATAGATGTTTGATACCACTACCAATTGCCTTGATGCCGCTGGTCACGCCATGAGCGATACCGCCCAGAGCTTTGCCGGCTAGTTCATCGAGGTGGGTTACGTGAGCCAGTGCACCGATGCCTGCTCCAATCGGACCACCAAACATGAATCCCTTCGCTGCACTGGAAACCAGACCTTTGACTCCATCCTGATGCCCACCGAAGATTCCACCGACGATGCCGCCGAAAGGCAAGAAATTGCTGATAGTGCCGGCGATACCACTCAAGTGGGTAACTTCACCGAAGTGACTGAAGAAATTTTTCACAGGGCTAGTAATATGGCTCAAAACACCGCCAATCTCTTCCACGCCGCCATGAAGATTGAAATTGGCGAGCGAGCCGGGCTTGCTGATGAGGCTTGAGAGATGTCCTTCCACCTCGCCTGGCAAGGGCAGCTTCAGCGCTGCTTTCACGATGTCTTTGTCACCACCGAAGTTGAGTCCCAGAACTTCGTGGGGCATCGGCAATTCTGGCAGATGGAATCCTCCGTCACGAGGCACCTTAACATGAACATTCGCCACTATCTTCTCAAAAGGGTCGTTGAAATTCAGGCTGCCTGGTTCAATGCTTGGCAGTCCGGGTGGATGAAAGTGGGACGCTTCTTTTAGTAAGTTGATCGGGTTGAAATCGAGGTCGTTCCTAATACCGGGAAGTGGGGGCAAAAAGTTCTCGAACGAAATTTTGCTCATTGCAAGCGTCCTCCAGCAGAGTAATAGCGAGCCTGGGGAGTCCCAGCGGGCGGTGCTGGCACGTGAAGTGCTAGAGAATTATCTGGATGCAGAAGTCTGCACTCAGTTCTCGGAACAATTTGGCTCTAGTGAAAGTTGGGTCTAGTAAGGCGTCGTCTGCGATCCGACACTGTCAACATACCGCAAAATAGTGACTAAGTTGTTAGCAATCCCGAACGCCCTACCGGTACTGCATTTGCGGCTCCAGGACCAATCAGCAAACATCCTCTTTTCTAAGCAAATACGCCTTGGCCGGGTGCTAAAATCCTCTCTGGAAGGCAGTGAACAACCACCCGGGTACTGTTTGTTGGAGCCTCCTGCTCATGACAGAATCAAATTCAGCCGGACGCGATCCAGCACAGCAAAAGGGCTTGCTTATGAACACTGCTTCGCGCCAGAGAATAGACAAAGTCTTCAAATATGCCTGCGCACTTTCAATGGCTTGCGTGCTGACTACGCAGCTCGTCTTTCCTGCGCATTTCGAAACAGTCGACGATCTCAATTTCACGCTTCTTCTCTCAGGTGTCGGCCTGGCGCATGCGCCCACTTACTTGACGTGGTTTACCAATGTCCTTATCACATATCCACTGATGTGGCTGTTCAAGTTATGTCCCGACATTCCCTGGTATTCCATCTATCTCTTCGCAGTTCTGATTACTAGCTACACAATATTTGCAGCAGTTTTCATGTTGCGCTTCAACATAAAGCACGGATCAATTCTCTTTCTCATTTACTATGTTGTCATCGGCGCGTTCGTGGTCAATGGTTTGCAGTACACGAGCACAACCGCCATGCTCACTCAAGCTGGATTTCTACTCGCATTCTGCCTGCCACTGACAGAGCGCTTCACTGCCCGCAAGTTTCCGCGAGCATTAATCGCAGCTGGTTTCGCCGCTACAGTCTTTGCCTCTATGGTGAGATTCGAGCCGTTCATGCTCGTAATTCTTTTCTCCACTATCACAGCCCTTGCGGCCATTCCAGGAAATACAGATCTAGTTAAGCGCAATTCAAAACCGATAGTCTTCTTCATCGTGGCAGTGCTGATCGCAGCCGCCCTCAAATCCTTTAACAGCTTCTACTACGATACAATGCCGGCGGTTGCGGGAATTCGCGAGCTATTCAAACCGTTTAGTGACATTGCCGACACTGACCGGGAATATACGGCACAAACCAATCAGCCACGCCCCCCTGATCAATCGATTCAATCGATCGAATTTAATCGACTGACCCAAAATGATTATGCGCTTGTAAAACAATTTTTTGTCTGTGATAGAAAGATCTTCACCACGGAAGCGCTCTCGCAAGCGGCAAGTAAATCCACTATCCCATTCACGCAGCGCAAGTTTGTATGGGTGCTCAGGTCGGAAATCCTGCCATTCTTGCTCCTCTGCCTCGCATGCATTCCGTTCCTCAATCGCCGTCTAATGAGCAAACCGCGCTTTTTAGTCTGGGCTGGTGGAGTCATCTCGCTCATCTTATACATGGCATTCATGATGAAGATACCGCCCAGGATTCATTTCGCGCTCATGACTTGCGCAATGACTACGTTGTTCGTCTTTATGGACAGGAGACGACTAAAGTGGGCGATCAACAGCTTTCAGCACGCGCCGCAAACGAAAAAAATACTTGCAGGCACGGCAGCCTTGTTGGTGGGTGGCTGGCTGACTTATTCTACGGTTAGCACTCTCTATGAAGAT
>JAYRNY010001036.1:0-2227 GCA_041911975.1 bacterium
CTGCCGCTCATCATCATCTCGATTGCATCATTGGCAGTTTCGTCCTGAATTACAGAGCGAGGATCCCTCACAGAATGCAGTCCAGGAGGGCATTTGAAATCTGCGGCACTGACCTTTGCCGGCAACATTCTGAATGTCTTCAGCAGCGAATGAGACTCTGTGTCAACGTCGACGAAGACCACATCAAACGGGATGGTGCCCGTTTTCGGCACGCACAAAAGCCTTGACAGCCAATCGAGTCCGCGTTTATCCATCTCCATGTGAAAGCCCACCATGCGGCCTGTGGCAGGTTCAGAAGCACTAATCTCATGCTTTTGATACAAAGCAGTGCGCGCTTTCTTGTACTCTTCGGGAATCGCAAAATGGCTCCACTTCACGCCACCCTTCGTATAGCTTTGGTCCTTTTTCATCGTCATTTGACCGTGGGCGATGCCGCTGAACATGGCAACAGCTCTGGCATAGGGATTCTCCGATTTGTCGGATGTTTGATGGCAAAACTTACGAGTCTTAAGACTGTAGGAAAAAATTTCAGTGAAGGGCGCGGCGGTCACAAACGTTAGACCATCTTTGCGATTAACAACCTTGATGCCGATCGGACTGACATGAACAGTCTGGTCGCCCATGACCCTTGAGCGCTGATCGAGCATCCACCCGGACACCGAAGTCGAGGTTGTCGCCGCCCCTGTTTTTGTTAAGGCTGAAGATTTGCTAGCTTGAAGCGTTTCGGCTTTTGCAGCCGGTTTTTGATGCACGAAATTCTGTGGAGCGGCGGCAGCCTCATGGCAGCCTAACACGGTAAGCCCGAGAGTCAAACCCAGCAGCTGTTTCAACCTCGAATTCGCCCGCACGAAATTACGCATTTAAACGCCTCAACAACCCCTCCGGCTGATCGCCATGAGGTGATTATAGTCAAATCTAACCCTGCACAAAGCGTAGATCACGCGTGAGATGGGAATGATAAATTCAGACGTTTATGGCCTCACGCGATAAGGACGTGTAGGGTATCCTACAGCCGATCCTCCCCCGGATTGAGTTGTATTGAAGCATGTGGGCAAAATAGAAACCGATGTTACACGGGCACGAAGATATTCGAATAGGCACGTTGCTAACCCAGGCGGGGATAGTCACTGAAAGCGACGTCAACAAAGGAAAGGCGGTCTCTGACAAATGCCGGATTCCACTCGGCAAAGCTCTGGTCATTCAGGAGAAAATGTCCGATTCCTTAGTCCTGGCGGCGGTTCACGCCCAGTGGATGCTGCGGGATGGGTTTATCTCCAAGGACGACGCGCTGGAAGCTTTGCGCACCTGCCGCCGCAATCGCTGGAATCTGGCTGATGCGCTAATTCTCATGGAGATCGATGCTTATTCGACCAAAGGCTATCGCCTTGGAGAGCTGCTTACCGAATGCAACATCATTAGCGAGGACGAATTGCGCGGACTGCTAAGCGCTGCGCAAGCATCCGGTCTGCCGCTCGGGCGCGTTCTCACTACGCTCGACCTGATATCAGAGCAATTGCTCAACGAGTTTCTTTCCACCCAAGAGCGCATTCGCAAAGGCGAACTTACGCTGGAAAAAGCACTCGACCATCTCCGCACCACCGCCGACAAAATCGCCGCCAAGGAGAACCAGGGAATGCTCCTGGGAGAGCTACTCACCAAGTCCGGACTGATCTCGGAGACGGAGCTGGAGGAAGCGCTTTCCGAAGCGCGTCAGCGCAAACGCTTGCTTGGTGTCGTTCTGGCTGAAAAAGGTCCGGTCAGACCGGAGCATCTTTCACTTTCTTTGCGCATGCAGCGCGACATACGTCATGGCATGATGCGACCGGAAGCAGCAGTAGAGCTGCTCACCGCAATCGCTATGACTCCGGCAAAGACCGAAGAATTGTTGGAAGCGGCAGGTCTCGTGCCGACTGTGCTTGAGAAAAACATGAGTCTATACCAGTTTTTCAAAGTTTCCGGATTCTTCCGGAATGTAGAACTGAAGCAGCTTTGCATGAGACTGGCGCAAGAACCGCAATTCTTGAAAAAAATTCTGGCGGAGTACGACGAGTTCAAGCACCTCTCCAACGAAAATTTCAAAGACGCCATCGAGTTTGCCGTGGAAAGCTCGAAACCTTTGGAACTGGCTTTGATGCGCTACTACCCCGACCAGCGCGATCTCGTGCAATTCGCCGTCACGCTGCGACAAAGCATCCGCACCGGCGCGCTTGATCTGAGCCAGGCGATC
>JAYRNY010001037.1:0-3079 GCA_041911975.1 bacterium
AGCTGTTTATGGCATCGGGCAACTTATTTTGCGCCACGCAGTTTTCTGCAAGTAGCACCAAGGTGGGGCACATCTCGTAAGCTCCCGCGCCGTAGATTCTCACCGCGCAGGCAATCTGGCGCCTGTATGCCGCCTCGGCATCGGCCAGCTTATTTTGCTTGGTGCAGAGGGCGCCAATCTTGCCGTATATGACGTATACGGCCGGGTCTTTAGTGCCCCAAACGCGCTCGCGCCACACGGCAGAGCTGCGATAAAGAGCCTCGGCTTCAGCGATTTTGCCCGCCTTTTCCTTCTTTTGCGCTTCGTTGAAGAAGGCATTGGCTTTATCGGCAATATTCTTTGCGATAACCCTACTGTCGCCCACAACAGGTAAGCCACCGCCGGCACCGGCCGCCTGCTGCCCTGTAATCTTGTCCAGGCTGCCGGCTCCGTATAGATTCTGCAGGGCGCCCGCATGCCCGGTCGGCATTGTGCGCGGCATGCCCATCAATCCGCCGTATTCGCTAATGCCCTGCGCGGCGCATGGAAAAGCCGGCAGAACGAAAGTCAGTGTCAATACATTTAATAGTAAGGAAGCCGGTCTTGAATGCTTATCTCTTTGCATCTCTTTCACCGCCATTTATACAGTCCGAAATTATCGGATAAGTGGTTGTAAGGGGTCTATCTACTAATAGTGTAACGCGCCTAAAGCGGGAACAAACAGGCAGGTTGCGGCATCTTGCCTGCCAGTGAGTATTCTCATCTTAAAGGAAGATGTTTTGGGCACAATGCTCCTAAGGAATCTGGTGTAATCGAGAGATGGCGGCTGTGCAGAAAAAACATATACCAATAAGAACGGCTTGTTTTCTGGTCTTTCAGACCATGCTTTTGCTATTGACCGTTGGTCTGGCGGCGTCGGCTGAGGTTATCCGCGAGGATGAGCCCAAGATCGCCAAGGACTTGAAGCAGCCTGTCTACCACTGGGTGGATAAAGAAAAGCCTCTGCACGGATTGATCGTAGCCATTCACGGGGCGACTCTGCATGGCGGCGCCTTCGACCCCATGGCCCGCAAACTGGCCGAGCAAGGCTACGAGACCTACGCTCCCGACCTGAGGGGCTTCGGAAGATGGTGCGTGGACAACAACAAAACCATTCCTGATGGCGAAATTGCCTTTTATAAGAGCCGCGAAGACATCGTCGGCCTGATACTGGCATTGCGGGAACAGAGACCCAATGTTCCTATTTATATGATGGGCGAGAGCCTGGGCGCCAACCTCTCATTGTGGGTGGGCAGTGTTCATCCCAATCTCATTGACGGTATCGTCATAGCCAGTCCCTGCAGCACCAGACGATCGGGAATGAGCCCTACACTGGCGGCCGACTTTGCGAAATTCTGGGTGAACATGAAGCGCAACATACCGCTCGAGCCGTACGCTAAGCGCTTCCTTTCCGAAGACAAGAAAGTCACCCAAGCCTATATCAACGATCCGGGCAATCGCAAAACCATGACTTTCTGGGAGTCCATGCAGAGCATGCACGCCAATAAGTCGAGCTTGCTTTATGTTGAGCAGATTCCTTCCGATATGCACATTTTGTGCATCGTCGGCGAGAACGACAGACTCTACAAAGCCTCTGCCGCTAAGGACCTGATGAAACGCATCAATTCTCCCAGCGCGCAATTGATCGTGCTGAAAAATCGCGGTCACATCCACTTCGAAACACCGTTCATCAAAGACGATGTTTTTTCAGACGTGACAAACTGGCTCACTGACGTGACCGGACAAAGAACCGCTGAGAACAATCTGCACGGCGAGACCTCCGTCATGGGGAAGAAGCTCTAAAAATGAAACATTCCGAGGCGCACTAGCCTCAGGCTTTGCTGTGTCCTGCGGTGACTTTTCTGCGCTGCTGGCCGGCAGAAATCGACTACATCTTGGTGATGGTTACAACTGCCAGCTTGCCGTTGTCTCTTCTAACACCCAGCGTCAGCTTATATTCGAAGGGCGTCGAAGCAGAGCCTCTCTGTGTGACACCACCGACCGTTACTGGAATCAGACCATTGCCACTAACATCACCCACTTCGACCTTCTTAACCACAACTGTCGCGGGCGTCTTATTCTTCGCCAGCTGAGCGGTCCTTGCCTTCAGCTCTTTAGGGTTCTTCGCAAGCACGCCGCCTTTCATCATGGCATTTACACATCCAGGCGATGCGCTCTTCTTCAAGACTGCTTGAGAAGAAGCATATGTGCGCACATCAGTATCCAAATAGTGCATTACGAAGTCTTTGCAAGTGTCCTCTACGTCTCCGACCTGTGAGCTTACTCTGGGCACCGAGACTTTCTGGCAGCCGCTAAGAGGTGCCGAAAGAACCGCAGAAAGCGCGCAAATAGAGGCAAGCTTCAAAAACCTGGAAATCATTTGTGAATGGCCCTTTGTTCTTATACTTAACAACCAAGCATGTTTCCCAGCCGCAAAGTATACGGCAATCCGATGTAATAAACTGGCTACAGCAAGATATCTGTCCATTGAAAATCGATGCAATTTACCTCAAGTGATCTGGCGGCGCAAGACGAGAAAAGGGCCGAGCAGATTCGCCAAGCGAAAGCAGTGAAGAAAATCTAGTCTTCTGCAAGCTCGTCATCTTTGCGATAACCTTGATCGCGCTCCAGCAATTCATCGAGTATCCAGTCGAAGATCGTGTGCGTGCCGTCTTCAGGATGCAATTCGTCGCGCATAAATTTAGAGCCGCGATGCGGCGGTGCGCCGTCCACGAAAGTTACGTGATCGATGTTTCTGAAAACCCGCCCGAGACGAACATCCAGATGCGGGCGCAGGCTCGGCAAATCGTCTTCTTTCAGTATTGGATAATCGCGCACCACGAGCGGTGGCAGAAAGAGGGCGCTGGCGATTGGGGTGATGCCATCATTGAGGGCAAACTTTTTAGTGCACAGTCCTGAATCATCCTCGGCTTTGACTTTTCCGATTTTGGTGCTGAGAACCTTGAGTGCAGGCTGTTCTCGCCCTAGCTGGGCGGGCATTCTCACGGTCAAAAATCTATAGGGCGCGAGTATGTATGACTCGAGACGCCTCTTCTTGGTC
>JAYRNY010001038.1:0-2432 GCA_041911975.1 bacterium
CCAGTTGCTTGTGGCACTGATCGAGTTTTGCCTTAGCCTGCTCGACTGCTTGTGCCGATGCAGCCAATTCGGGAGTTTCGGCTGGAACAATCTGGGTCTGGGCACCAGCGCCGATACCACAACCAAATGAGATAAGAAGAACGCTTGCCGCTCCTGAAAAGGATTTACGATAAGAACTCGCTGGCTTCATAAGTTTGCCTCGCCTGTTAAAACCTTGATGAACAATGGACTGAGCACATTATATGACCAGTTTAAGGTCCGCGCGCAACTATGAAAAAGCTCACAAAATCAGGCTATACAGCAGATCTCTAACAACTATACACAAGGCTGCTTTTCAAACCAATTGCATATAGAGAGGTTGGGAAATCAGAGAATGATGGAAGCCAAGTACAAGTTAACCTTGGCTCGATGACCGACTGTAGAACCCTGCCGGACACATTTGGATGAAAGTTGCCGGTTTAGAAAACAAAAATCGAACGAAATTTCGCCGCTATTGAGAAAAATTGAGAAAAGTTGCGGCAATTTAGATAAATAGGGCGTAAGGCGAAATCTCTAAATTCCCCTCATAAAAAAACTTGAAAGAGCCCGAAAACAGGCTACAGGGACCAAAAACCAGTGTGAGGCACGACTGCGAACTATAAAGCAAGTCTAAAGGTTGACTCAAACCTCAATAGATTACCTTGAAGTCCCCGCGCGAGTTGTCTTATATTGTACGTTTCCGCCGCGTGGCGGAAAGTTTCGGTTGCATGCCAAGATAGAGGTATCTCGGCTGGCAGCCAGCCGACAATTCGGCGCGTCGATGCTCCAGCGAGTGCTCGGGCATTTCGCGGAAAACACGAGAGCGAGGTTTCGACCGCATCGATGCAACAACTTCTAGAGGTTAAAGGAGTGGCAATTTCAGTGACGGAAAAGCAGTTACAACACGACCAGGACACTCGGTCTGAATTCGAGCGCCTTCTCGATGAAACGATGAATAGTCGCCGCTATGAGCAGGGCGACATCGTCAAAGGGCTCGTCGTTCGTGTCGAACGTGACGGTGTACTGGTTGATGTAGGCAGCAAGTCTGAGGGCTTCGTGCCTCTCAAGGAGATCTCCAACGTTCCTGTCGACAACATTAAAGATGTAGTCAAAGACGGCGAAGAACTGGAGTTCTACATCCTCAGAGAGGAAAACGAGAACGGACAGCTGACGCTTTCCTTGAAGAGAGTTGCTCAGGCTCGCGGTTGGGTTCTTCTCGAACAACAGAAGAAAAACGACGACACTATTCGCGCCAAAATTTCCGCAGTCGTCAAAGGCGGCGTAGTTGTAGATGTTTATGGACTGCGCGGTTTCGTGCCAGCCAGCCAATTGCGCGTCAAAGGAACCACGCCGGAAGAATTGATCGGCATGGAGATCCCCATGAAGATTTTGGAAACCGACACCAAGCGCAACAAGCTCATTTTGAGCCAGCGCCTGGCAGTCCAAGAAGAGAAAGCAGCTCAGCGCGAAAAGATCCTGAGCACGCTGGCAGCCGGTCAAGAAGTGACAGGCGAAGTGGTTCGTATCGCCGATTTCGGTGCCTTCATCGATCTGGGCGGCTTGGATGGACTGCTTCCCATCTCGGAAATTTCCTGGGAACGCGTTTCGCATCCGTCCGATGTTCTTAAGGTCGGCCAGGTGATCACCACCAAGGTGCTTAAGGTAGATCAGGAGAAAGGACACATCTCTCTCAGCTTGAAACAGATGCAGCCTGATCCGTGGAAAGAAATCGAAGACAAATTCCAGGACGGACAAGTTGTTCAAGGCACCGTGCGCAAGATTCAGAGCTTCGGCGCCTTCGTTCAAATCTATCCGGGCGTAGATGCGCTCTTGCCCACGGTAGAGATGTCCGACACCCCCAACGTCAAGCCGGAAGAAATCGTGCAAGTAGGACAGAACGTCAAAGCAATCATCAAGAAGTTCTCTCCCAAAGAGCACAAGATTTCTTTGAGCCTGCGCGGCATGGATGTCAGCGATCTGATCGGTGGATAGATTTGGTGACTAAAGCCAATCTGAGCACATACAAGTAAATGAGAAGGGCTCCGTATGGAGCCCTTTTTGCATTGTTCACAAACAGGCGGAATTGCTAACCCCGCATACCGATCGTATAAAAGAAAGGCGCTTTAGCTGTGTTTTGCCGGTACTACGCCGCTCTGCAAGCACTGCAGGAAGGCCTGCACGAGAGTAGGATCCCACTGCCTGCCTGCGCCGCGCGTGATCTCTGCCTGTGCTTCTTGCGGATCGATTCCCGGTCCATAACGCATGTCGGAAACCATGTTGTGATAAGCATTGGCCAGACAAATGATTCTGGCTTCGATGGGAATCTCATTTTCCTTGAGTCCGGCCGGGAAGCCCTCGCCGTTGTATTCCTCATGGTGCGCTCTGACAATAGGAGCCAGATGGGCAAGATCAGG
>JAYRNY010001039.1:0-5250 GCA_041911975.1 bacterium
GGGAATACCACGGTTCGCTGTTTCAGAGCGGCCGTGGTGCTCTTCTATTCTGGAGCGCCCAGCACGCGCTCCAGCGTTTTATCCATTACCGGTCCGAGTTCCAGACACAATCGCAAAAGCTCGGCCGAAAGTTTCGCTTCGAAGGTCTCATACTCGAATGACAGCAACCTAGTAAACGGGTGAGCGCCATATTTACCAGTACGAAATTTATATCCATCCCATTTTGATACTCGTTCGTAAACCTCATCGACGAATGGAACAGCCACGGCACGCCGCTTAATTGACGTGCCTGGTATGTTTTCCACATGAAAGATGTGCATCGCCATCTGTATCTGTTTCTTTTTCCATTCCTTGGGCCCCATGAAAGTCTCGAAGTGAATGCCCTGCCGATCTTCGTTGAACCAGTTCGAGCGGAAAACATGCAAGGTGTACACCTCGGGATCCGCCGGCTCAGGCGGATACTGATGAACACTAGTTAGCCACTTGTTCGACCCAAGTTCCTCTGGACCGTACTCACCTCGCCTATTTAGAACAGCAGAGAAATTGACGCCACTGTCTTTCAACCGCAAAAGAAGAATCATTTCGGCAGCGCGAAGTTTTTCAGCGCACAACTCGTGGCTATACTCCGGCGACAGTGGCATGAATTTTCTCCCGCGTGGCAGGTGTGCTCAAATTCGAATTACTGTTCTCAGCCTTAGAGCCGGTGACAATTTCAAAGAACTTCGAAAGTCCTCCATACAGATGGCTCGCCGTCACCAGACCACCGAAAGCGGCACCGGCAATACCCAGAGTGACAACATCTGATCCGGTCAGATACAAATTCTTCACGGGCGTGTAAGGGTCCCATGTCTTGCTTTTGAAAGTTTCGACTGTCGCAGGTATTCCATATAATGCACCAAATTTATGTCCCAAAAAATCGCGATTGGTCAGAGGCGTAGACAGCTCGGAATAATCAACAAGATCTGCAAAACCAGGATATCTCCTATCGACAGTATCGATGAGAATTCTAGAGATATGCTGTTTTAGAGACTCGTATTCATCACCACGATGCTTCCAGTTGGATTCACTCCACCGCTCAAAGGCTTGGAAATTGATGGGGACGATTATCTCCGCTGTATGCTTTCGAGACGATTCAGAACCGGACACTCCCTTTAATGATGGAAAGGAGAGATAGCAGACATGCGGATTACCTTCCATTAGCGAAGAGCTGTTGTGAGGGTCGAAGTCATGATTGTATCCCTGAAAAATCCAATGATTGCGCCCGTCAAAACCAAGTATTGATGGATTTCTCTTCAGACCCAGGTAAAGCGTCACGGCGGACATTGTCTCTCCGCACAATTGCGGCGAAAGTGGGCGATGGAAATCAGTACCGGCAAGCAAATCATTGTAGGTAATTGCAATACCGGCATCAGAAACTACTATGGGAGCATAATACGTTTTCTCTTCTGTCGAGTCACCCTTATTTTGCAGAACACGAACACCTTTTGCAGTTCCACGCTCAACCAAAATTTTCGTCACTCTGTGATCGGTTAAGCACTTTCCGCCATGTTCTTTGATAATGGGAACGATAGAATCGGCAATAGCCTTCGAACCGCCAACCGGGTAGAATGCGCCGTGCAGATAGTGCTGCACAACCACGGCATGCATTATGAAAGCACTCTGAGATGGTGACAAACCATAGTCCAACCACTGCGAAGTGAGCAGCGCTTTTATTCGATCATCGTTGAAATTACTATCAAGATATTGCTTCGTCGTTTGCAGCGCAAGTTTTTCATTTCTGCCGCTGCCCAACCGCATCAATGGTTTGAGGATGTAGCATAACATCGGCTCGGAAACCTTGGTCTTCATCCAGGTATTGGCATTCTTAACATCGGCAAAATGCTTCCGAATTGCGCCTTCCTCATGCGGAAACATTTTGATAAGGTCGGCTTGAAAACGCTTTCGGCTCGAGGGGACACGGAAAGAGAAATCTGGATAATCGAATTGATCGAAAAACTCCGGCATCTGTTTCCATTTAAGATTGCCGCCACTGACCTTGTCCATGAGATTCCGGAAATGCGAACCGGGATGCAGATTACCGACATAGTGCAATCCGACATCCCAGCGATAGCCATTTCTGTCGAATGTATGAGTGTATCCACCCAGCTTGAAATGGCGCTCCAGAACGAGCACTCGCTTCTTCTCCAGTTGTGCCGCCAAACTGGCAAAAGCGAGCCCGCCCAAACCTGATCCGATAACGATCACGTCGTAATTTTCATTTCCCATTTCTTACCGCTCCTGCCGCCTCTTTTGTAGGGGCAGCATTCTTTTCTAAACGCGCTGCGCACACCCTTCCGAAGCCGGCGAGCCGCCAACGCTCCTGGGAGGGCGCATGCAATGAGCCCCTACAATGAAGTTAGATCAAACAAGTCTTACCCATCGGCACTTTCAACCCGGCTTCGTGCTGGCAATATTCTTTGAGTTCCACCGTTAGGGGCTTCACTTTCCAGATATCTTCACAGTACTCACGGATAGAGCGGTCGGACGAGAATTTACCCATGCGTGCGACATTGTAGATCGACATTCGGGTCCAATCGTCACGTTTCTTGTACGCAGTTCCGACCTTCATCTGGCACTCTACATATGATGCAAAATCAGCTAGCACCATGAATGGATCGTCAGCCAGCAGGTTATTGATGAGCGGGCGGAACAAGTCAGGATCGCCATGCGAGAAATGTCCGGAGCCAAGAATATCGATGACGTTCTTGAGCTGCTCGTTCTTCTCGTAATAATGATATGGGTTGTATCCTTTCGCTTTCAAATTATTCGCTTCGTCGGTGCTCATACCAAAGAGGAAGAAATTTTCGGCTCCTGCTTCTTCACGAATCTCTATATTGGCACCGTCGAGCGTGCCAATCGTTACTGCACCGTTGAGTGCGAACTTCATGTTGCCTGTGCCTGAGGCTTCTTTGCCGGCAAGTGAAACTTGCTCGCTCAAATCGGCAGCAGGATAAACACGCTGTCCCAGGCTGACGCAGAAATCCGGCAAGAACGCCACTTTGATTATCTTACTTATCTTCGGATCGTTATTGACCACATCGGCTATAGAGTTAATCAGCTTGATAATCAGCTTCGCCATGTAATAGCCCGGCGCTGCCTTTCCACCGAAGATGAATGTTCTCGGCTGCACATCAAGATTCGGATTTTCCTTCAGCAAATTATAGAGCGCCACTATGTGCAACGCACTCAAGTGTTGTCTCTTATACTCGTGTATACGTTTTACCTGAATGTCGAACATCGATTCCGGATCAACTTTCAGGTCGAGGCGATTCTGGATCCAATCCGCCAGAACGATCTTGTTGTGTGCCTTGACCTGACGCCATTCATTGCGGAATTCAGCATCATCAATGTACTTCTCCAGTCCCTTGAGTTGATCAAGATTTTTGATCCACCCATCGCCGATCTTGCTGCTGATCAGCTTCGTCATTCGCGGATTGGCAAGCACCATCCAGCGGCGGGGGGTCACTCCGTTGGTTTTGTTGTTGAATTTTTCGGGAGAGATTTTGTAGAAATCAGCTAGTGTATGCTTCTTCAAAAGATCCGTGTGCAGAGCAGCAACACCGTTTATTGAATGGCTGCCAACCGAAGCGAGATTGGCCATGCGCACAAAGCGCTCACCGCTTTCATCAATAATCGAAAGCCGTTGAATCAGCCCGTCATCACCTGGATATTTATCCGCAATTGCTTCGAGAAAACGACGGTTGATCTCGAAAATGATCTCCATATGACGCGGCAACAGATCGGACATCAGTTTGATTGGCCACCGCTCTAACGCTTCAGGCAGAAGCGTGTGGTTGGTGTAACCCAAAGTCTTGGTCGTGATATCCCAGGCCGTGTCCCATTCTAGATCATGGTCATCCACGAGCAGGCGCATCAGCTCTGCTACAGCAATAGAAGGATGTGTGTCATTCAACTGTGCGGCGAACTTTTCGTGGAAGTTAGTGATGTCGTCACCTTCACGCTGGTGAATCTTGATCATGTCAGCCAGCGAACAGGCAACAAAGAAATATTGTTGTTCCAGCCGCAACTGCTTGCCTTGCTGCGAGTTGTCGTTGGGATAGAGAATCTTCGAAATAGTCTCAGATGCAATTTTTTCAGTCACCGCACCGGTGTAATCGCCGCGGTTGAATGCTTGCAAATTGAGCGACTCAGGAGATTCTGCTCTCCACAAGCGCAAGTTGTTGGCGGTGTTGTTCCTGTAACCGGGAATCGGCGTGTCATATGGAACGCCGTTGACCGTTCGTTCGGGCACCCGGTCGACACGATAGCGACCACTTTCGTCTTTGTACTTACGGGTGTATCCGCCAAACTTCACTTCCACGGCCGACATCGGTCTGGCAATCTCCCATGGATTGCCGTAGCGCAGCCACTTGTCGGTGATTTCAACTTGCCAGCCGTCGCGAATCTCCTGGTCAAAGATGCCGTATTCATAGCGAATTCCGTATCCGATGGTGGGAATCTCGAGCGTAGCCAGCGAGTCCAGATAGCAGGCGGCCAGCCGTCCCAGACCGCCATTGCCCAGCCCGGGCTCCTCTTCCTGCTCTATTAATTCCTTGAGGTCCAGTCCAGACTCAGCAAGAGCCTTTTCAAACGGCTCTTCAATACCCATATTGACCATGGCATTGGCGAGGTGCGGTCCCAGGAGAAACTCAGCCGAAAGGTAGCAGACGACCTTTGTGTCTTTTCTGATGTATGTTTCGAGCGTGTTGAGCCAGCGCTGCAAGAGGCGGTCGCGCACCGTGAACGCCAGCATCATGTAGAAATCGCGCTTATTGGCAATCTCGGGAAATTTGCCCTGCACGTAGTAGAGATTGTCCTCCAGCGCGCGTCTGAGGGTGGCAATGCTCATTCCTGTGCGGTCGTCTTCAACCCGTACTGCGGTATTTTCCATTTGCATGTTCCTTACATCATTGACGCTGCCAAGTGACGCTTGACAGACACCGCTTTCCGCGGCGCAGAGTCCATTAAGATGCGCTTTATAGCACATAGTGAGTAGGGAAATATCAAAAACTAATCTTCGTGGCGAAATGCAGGATAATTAGCTTAACTGGCACTTGGCTCGCGGGGAAAATTAAGCGCGGTGGAAGGACTCTTCGTCTTACTGTTTTTCATAGTGTCGAGCCTTTTCGTATTTGTTTTCTTGATTTTCAGCGTCAAGGGCCACTCCGTTGGCAAGATCGCCACAGCCAAGTATCCACCTACCTTTTCCAC
>JAYRNY010001040.1:0-3530 GCA_041911975.1 bacterium
GTGTGGACTGAAATTTCCAACGGCAAGCCAGTGAGCGAGGATCGCCTTGAAAAGGTGATCAACGATCCCAATTCCTCACCCGAAGCTCGCAAATACGCGGCTAAGTTGCTGCGCTATTTCGAAGAGATAAGCCCCGACGGCTCGCCAATCGACGAAAAGGATCTCGCTGCTTATGCTGTCAATCACGATGTTTCACTGAAGCAGATCGAAAAATACAGAGACACGCAGCGTGAGACTGCTCCGAGCAATAACGAAAATTCTGATGGGAATGGTGGCGTAAATGATTCGCACGGAACATATGCTCCTTCCGGAGGAACCATCTACGATAATGCAGTGTCAATGCTGCAATTGCAAGGTGTAAGTGCACCCACAGATGAGCAGGTCTACGAAGAGATTGGTCGCATGCTCGACCGCACCAACGGACCCAACATAGATCTGGGAGCCGATGGAGTCCTCTCGAGAGAAGAATGGGAAGCATACTGCGCCAACTCGGATAACCTGAATGGCGTTCTCGAGTGGTGGCAGAATCAGCTCGGAAAAGAAATAGCTTATTAAGTTGAACCAGGGGAAGCTCCAGGATGAGCGGGGCGGTAGCACCCTCCGCCCCTCTTATCCGGCGCAATGACCCATTCGAACTCGTTTCTAGATTTTCAATCTCGTCCAGGAAACAACAGAAATGTACCAAGAAAAAATCAATGACAATTTCAATGACAAAGGAGGAGGCGGTAAATCGTACAACCGTGAATCAGGTGTTCACCTGATGGCCGAGGTTGTGGAATTTCACCGCAACATGCCAAAACCGAGTTCAATAGTTTCACCGCCCAAATTTTTCGATTTCGACTCACCCTATGAAACGCGAAGCAATGTTCAAAACCACAAAAACCCGATCAATCCAGGCGAAACACATACGCTCATTGCAGGTCAGCGGCTGTCACTAACCGGCAACACTCACGAATCATGCTTTCGCATCTCTCTGGATCAGGACTCCGAGCTGATGTTTGAAATGATGGCGGGCGCCAAAAACGCAGGGAAAACAAAGAGGCATGCAGATCTTGCTGTTCTCACCGTAGTAGTCGACGGTAAAGAGCATGACGTGCCGCTTAGATCAGGAGAGCAAAAGACAAAATACGGCCTTCACCTGGGCGAACTTGCAAGAGGCTCTCATGAGATAGCCATCAAGTACGTCCCGCAAAAATCTTCAATCAATACATACGGCGCGGAGATATACAGAGCAATCGTGATATGTCCTCCCGCATCGTTCCGAAATTTCGGCAGCCCCGACAGACAATTCTTAACAGCAATGTAAGTGCAAAACTAGATAACAGGTATCTGTAGTCATGGTAGAAATCGCCAATCCGGCACCGGAAGTGGTGCAAAGTCCAGAAGCATATGATGCAGCCACCCCTGGCGTCGAGGCTGCCATAAATGACGCCTACACCAGCCCGCAACCTCTGCCGGATACGAGTAGCTATGCCGACAGCGAAAACATCATTGAACCCACAGCAGGAGGTGAGTCAACGGACCACTCTCAAATAACTTTCGGCTCGCTTTATTCAAATGAAATTGATGCAAGTTCTCAATCAAAGGAAAGTCTGCAGCCGGTTTCACAACTCGACTCTAGAAAGTCGCCGGCTGAGCTGGTCTCTGACGGCGCACTCACGCAAGCAGAATTGAACGGTGTTATCGAGCCGCAGCAGGCGCTCAAGGATGGAAAAGCACCAAGAATAATAGTGGAATCAGTGCAGCCGGACTCAGATAGAGATGTGCCACAGTCGCCGCCAAATTTTATAGTTCACAGCGACGGCACAATAGAAATGTTTGTCAACCCGGAAGGTCCTCCACCTTTGGCAAACATCAGAGTGCAGGTAGTGTCTGGGAATTCATCAGACAATAATCTGCCGGTGGAACAGCAAAAATCAGTCGATATGCTGGTCGATTATCTGGCGCAGAGAATCACCGGCAAATACGAAGATGTGCTGCCAAAGGTTTCAACTCCTGACGGTGAAATCCCCGCAGTAGATATTCGAGACAAACAAAATCTTGTCAGCGATGACGTCGAACACAAATTCGGCACCAACATGCCACCACAAGAAGCACCGGCGTTTGGAGGAGGTTCAGGCTCAAGCGGCGCAATTGATACCGGCAGTTCCGGCAGCACCGGCGGCCTCAGTGGGGGCGGTGGTAGTAGTGGAGACGGGGGTGGCGGTGGTGATGGCGGCGGCGGAAGCCTCGACGGAGTTTCGTCAGGTGGTGGAAGCGACGTTGGCAATGGCAGAAACAGCCAAACGGACAGTCTTCCCAAATACCCCTCACGCCAGGTTCCGCGTCCTGATTTGGAACCGGATGGAATCGCCGGCATTAAGGAAACTGTTGCTGCATACATTGGCGCAGATTCAAATGATCCATACAACTCGATTCGTGAAACACCAGGGCTTGGATACCAGGTCGGCAGGTACGGATTGAGCCAACAGTCGATAGGAGACTGGATCGGGCAATACCTGCCGCCCGACATATTGGCTCTACTGGGAGATCCACCAGATTGGTCGAAGCTCGATGAAATTCTGAAGAAGAATCCGGAGTTGATGAAGAAGTTCCAGTCATCAATGAAGAATGCACTCAATGCTGAGTCTAAGAAGTGGGCCGGCGAGGGTGAGGAAAAAGATTCGACAGCTTTGAAAGAAACCGCTCAAGCACTGGCAGACCACGGCAACAAATTTGACAATCAGCAGTTCGCTCAAAACTTTGTCGGCTTCGTATCCGATCTAGATGGAATGGGAAATTCCATCTCCAGTGAAGCTGTGGCAAGTTTGCTTCCAAAAGAAGTTCAGGAGATCGCAGCTACAGGAGCAGCCGAAAAAATGGCAGGGGATCTCGGAATTGCAGATCTGAACACAATCGCACCGCAAGATGCTGGCACCGTTGCACTCGGCTTAATGCTCGGTCGAACTCCTACTCAAGCTGACTTGCAATCGAGTGCTGACCAAAAATTCATAGAGTCGGCAGCAGGGTTCTACCAGGAGGCGTTGAAACATCTGCCTAGTGAAGTGCAGGTCGCCTTGAGCTATGGCAATCCACAAGATGCCTACAGAATCGCAAATGGTGACTTCAATGAAACCAAGAATTTGCTGCCTGTTGAACCACACGGTCGCAGCGGAAACATCGCGGACAGAGAGCGGTATTACCTATTCCAGGGAAATCTCGACAATGAACTCAAAGGCACCTGGTTTAGTTGCGGTTCAACCAGTCTGGCAATGGCAATTATCGACTGGAGTGGGCAGTCCCTTACACCAGAACAGAAAGAAGGTATTCAGCGCATTGTTATCAATGACACAAATTCAGTTGCAGAAGGACAATTTTCCTTCGGCACAGAAGGCATGGCAAACTTCGCGCGGTACTATGGACTTGCCGCCAGCACGGGATACGGTTTGGAACAGGCAAAACAAGATCTGGCAGCAGGCAAAAGCATAATTCTCGACGAGACCTACGATGGTGGTGGACACATTTTGTACATCAGCGCAATAGACGCCAAC
>JAYRNY010001041.1:0-2507 GCA_041911975.1 bacterium
GATTCGCTGGCCCAGTGGTACCGGTGAGAACATCTCGGCAACCGTTCGCCGGTCGGCACCGGTGGCGGTGTGTATTAAGTCCGCGCTGAGTGTAGAGTGATATTTGAGATATTCCTGCTCGAGTCTGCTGCGCTCCTTGGTGCTCATAGCAGCGAGCTTGTCGATGACTTTTCCAAGCGGCTCGTCAAACCCAACTGCGGCTGCGCGAATGCGCATTACTTCCGTAATTTCCTTTTCACTCTGTAATTGCAGGATCTCTCGTGCAAGGGCAGCCTGTTCTTTTGATTTGAACACTTCATTCTGGAGAAACTGCCCGTCTCCGTTTTTTGCAAGGAGTTTTTGAGCGTCACCTTTTGAAAGCCGAGTTAGATCTTCAATGGACAATGACGACTCTTTCAGAAGACCAGACTTCAATTCGATCGCAACAGTCCCGGTCTCGAACGTCTTCTTAATGTACTCGTCATACATCCCTGCGCTGATCTGCATTCCATCTTCGCTGTATTTCGGACCTCTGCCGGTGTCGTCGCAGAATCGTTTGATTATTTCTTCAAATGCTTGCCGTACTTCCTTGTCTTCCTGGCTCTTTGGATCTCTTACTTGCTCCAAATTCAAAGTGGCAAGGGCGGCTTCCAGCTTGCGAGCGCGAGTGGCGTTGTTAGTCTCATGCAGACCGGCAAGAATCGCGTCACTAATTGCATCAGGCTTTTCATTGCCTTTGAGGACATGTTGCAATTGGCGTCTGGCGACTAAGAGTTCGTCACCTTTGAATTCGGCTGAGACGAGTCGGTCGATTGCCGTTTGATCCTTTTTATATTGTTCTCTTTCCTCGGGGGTGAGATGCAGAATTCTGTCTAGTTTTGAAAGACGGCATTTCGTCTGGCTTGCCGCATTCCACGAGTCTTGTGTCACTTCCTCGCGGAAGAAGTCTTCAACCGAGCGCTTCCCTCTTTCCTTTGATTGCTCGTAAGTTAGATGATCCTTGGATCTGTCACCGACCTTCTCTTGGAGCATCCGCATGATTTCCGCGCATTCTTTCTCGTCCAGGAAGTCTTTTAGATCTTCGCCAAGTTTTTTCAGATGCTCAGGATTGTCGCGCAGCGATTTCCAACTTTCCTCTGTGAGATTCTCCACCACTCTCTTCATGCCGTTGAAGTCATTCTTCTGGAAGTTTCCAAAGAAGCCGTCATTGTGCAGTTTTCGCAGATCGGTGTATATCTCGGGCGTACCCGTCATTTTGCGCTTCAGGACATCGTATTCGGTCTTGTCGTATAGAGTTGCGTCCTTGAGCGCTTTATCCACAGAGCGGAAATAGGCGATAAGCTCCTTTTGATCTTCCGTCGGATTCTTTAGTTTCGCAAAAGCTTCGCCTTGAGTAAATGCGGCGCGGTCGTTGGGATTTGCAAATTCGACCAGCCTTGCAACCTCTTCGCGATTGGCGCCAAGCCAGCCAAATGCTTTTGTGTTCTGGTGCAGACCTGTTATCAGAGATTCGTTGCCGCGCGAAATGAGATCAGATACCGCATCGGCAAAAATTGAGTACTTCTGTTTCGCCTCTGTGGACGCCGGAGATTTTGCAAAAACGTCCCGCGCCTCCTGCGACGAAAATCGCATTGCGTCTTTAAACAGCTCGAAGTTGTTGTTATCGATGGCGAGCCGTGCCATTTTGTTGACCGATTCCGGCTTCTTCGACCAGTTGGAATCTCCAAGCATAATTTCGAGCGCTCCTTTGGTAGCGCCGCTGATGTTTGAATCGGTGGTCAGCTGTTTATATATCTCGGGGTGCTGTGCTTGCAATTCTGATATCGCAGTGGCAGGCATCATGGCGACTGTATGCCGCATCGCTCGTTCCACATCGACGATTTGCGGATCGACGAAGCCGAGCCGTTCCGCTATTTGCGGAACACCGATCATGCCCGGTAATGTGCTGACTGCAGCAGACACGACCATGTCCTTCTGCTTTATCTCTTTCAGCCTGAGCAAATCGTTTTGCAAATCGCCGGCCCAATCCGTGACGTTTCGCCTCCGGTTGAACATTGCTTCGATCTCTTGCACGTCGGCGGGGTGATCACTGCCCAGCCAGCGCAGGTCTTCGAAGAATGTTCGTTCGCTCTTGCTTTCGGCGATGTAGGCCTCTGCGACTTGCTGCCGTTTATCGATTGGCATTGCGTCGAGTAGATCTTTCACTTGTTTGAAGTCGACATGCTCTCCAATCGGTAGACCGAATGGTCCCGGCGAATGCAAAGCCTTTTCTAGCAGTTGAACATTCGTGAGAGTCTCTTGATCAAACGTACTTACCTGACCGACTATCAATTTAGTTTGCGGCTGCTTTTCAGGTTGAGCCTCAGGCTGCCCTGATTTCTCCGGTTCAAGTTCTTGCAGTGTCTTGGCCTTTTGCCTGAGCTCTTTCAGTTCTGGCTTGAGCTGTTCGGCGATTGCTTCTCGCAAGACTTTATCAGCAGATTTCTTCGCCTCCGGAGACATCAGCGAGTCTTTCAGACTTTTGATCA
>JAYRNY010001042.1:0-3435 GCA_041911975.1 bacterium
AAAGCTCGGCTCCAAAGGCGATGCACCGGGACAAATGCAGTTACCATGCGGGCTTGCCGTAGACAGGCTCAACCAGCTGTACTGCGTAGACTATGGACTTTCGCGCGTGACCATCTTCAACAAAGCAGGAATGCTCGTGCGCACCTTCGGCGAAAAAGGCACAGGTCCCGGTCAGTTCAATGTGCCGAGGGCAGTCGCAGTCGATCATAACGATAAAATTTATGTCCTTGATTCCCTCAACCACAGAGTGCAAGTATTCAGTCCGACGGGAGATTTCCTCTACATAATTGGCGAGAAAGGCTCCGATAATGGACAATTGCTGGCGCCGTCAGATGTGAGCATCGATACAGAGAGCAATACTATATATGTCGCCGATAAGGGCAACAAGCGAGTGCAATGCTTCAGGATTGAAGGTTGACTCTGGACTTATAATGAAACACGTGTCCCAAACCAATCAATTAATTCTCGCCTCGCAGTCGCCCAGGAGAATTGATCTACTAACAAAGCTGGGGCTGGAATTCGAAGTCATTCCCAGCGACAAAGAAGAATTGATACCGCCCGGGCTTTCCCCGGAAGAGGTCGTCCTTGCCATAGCCGAGCAAAAGGCGCAAGACGTGGTGGCGCGGCTGAACGATCGCATCAAGAATGAATCGGTTCCGTTTCTCATTCTGGCTGCCGACACTCTGGTTGTCTTCCAAGGCGAATTGCTGGGCAAACCCGGTGACCGCCAGGAAGCAATTGAGATGCTGGAAAGGCTCTCCGGTCAGACTCATATCGTGCACACGGGTGTGGTAGTTTTTCGCGCTGAAAAAACTCCCGGCAGTGAAAACGGTGGCATCAAAAAGAGTTTTATCAATACCGTCGAAACTTCATATGTAACTTTCAGGCCCCTGGAGCGCTCCGAAATCGAAGCTTATGTGGATACGAAAGAGCCGATGGATAAAGCCGGAGCATATGCATTGCAGGGAATCGGCGCAGCACTGGTGAGCAAAATCGATGGCAGCGATTCCAACGTGATCGGACTTCCGGTCGCACGGGCTGTCGATCTGCTCCGCCGTTCGGGAATGCAGATTCTTGGCATGTAAATATGATTCAAAAGCACAAACCAAAGAGTGAAAAGCTTCCGGAATTGATGGAACTTTTTCCGCTAATGGAAGGACTCGGAAAATATCTGCAAGAAGACGATTCACTCAGGGGAGTGAAGATTGGCTGGCACTGCCATTTGACGCAGCTTACTTTGATGACGGCGGAAGCCCTTGCTCAAGGCGGTGCAAAGCTCTTTCTCAGCGAAGTCAATCCTGCCACCACCGACGATGACGCGGTGCAGGGCATAAAGGATCTGGGGGCGAAAGTTTTTCTGGGTGAAACAGGTCCCGCAAAGGTACTGGCCGAGTCTCCGCAATTGCTCACGGATACAGGCTTTGTCATCATCGACAAGTATTTGAACATGCCCATAACAGAACGTCCGAAGTCAGTGGTGGCTGCATCTGAGATCACCACCAGTGGTGTCGAGAAATTGCGGAGAGTCAAAGATTTACCGTTGCCTGTGATCAACATCAATGCAGGGCTGCTCAAGGCCCGCATCGAGAACTTCCACGGAGTGGGCGATGGTGTCGTCGATCTGCTGCGCCGCTTGACGGGACGTTCACTCTCCGGATTGCACTCGGTCGTCGTCGGCTATGGAGCAGTCGGAGCCGGTGTAGCATTCCACCTGAGAAAAGAAGGCGGCATCGTCAATGTTGTGGAAAGCGATCCGGTACGCCGCTTGATAGCGCACTTCGACGGATTTTCAGTCAACGACCTGCTTACGGCTTTGAGAACCGCTGACGTGGTCGTTACAGCCACGGGCAGGCGGCAGATTATCGGCGAGACCCACTGGCACGCGGCGAAAAACGGCGCGATTTTTCTCAATGTAGGACACTGGCCAGACGAGCTAGACCTGGACTCATTGAGAAAAATGGCAACGAAAGTAGACGATCTGGAGCTGAAAACTCAACGTTTTCACATCAAATCCGAGGCCGCGAAGCGTGTGTACGTTGTCGCCGATGGCAATCCAGCCAATATCGTCTTGTTAACCGGGTCGGTCGAGCCTACATTGATTCACTTGGCAACCGAAGCGCTATGCCTTTCATATCTGGCGAAACACGGCGCAAGCCTTGCTCACGGCGAGCATCTGGTCCCTTACGAAGTTGAACAAAATTCAAGCGTGCTAGCCCTTGAGGCGCTCAGAGCTTAACTTTCAGCGTTTATTTAAACAATGAGCTTTATTAAGCATGGCAGTATATGCTAACTTCATAGCCGATTATCGGTATATTCATACTGAAATTTAGACAAGAGAGATAACGATGAACGAAAGAGCCCGCCGGTCTTTTACAACAGCATCCTTGCGATCAGCGCTGGTTGCTCAAATGCTATTAGCCCTTTCGGCACCGGCATTTGCCCAGCAAGACGATAGTTCGCTGGACGCGCTCTGGAACGACGGCACGGAATCTTCCAAGCAGTCCAAGTCGAAGGATGCAGCGCCACCGGCGAAGACAAAACAGCCATCCAGCATAGACACCTCTCCCAATTTCAAAGTCACCACTGGTGGTGCCGATAACCCGGCCAGTTCAAGCAGTTCCACCTCCACTAAATCCGGATCAAAATCAGACGTAGATTTTTCGACTACTTCAGAAGAGACTGAAGCCTCAGCACCTCCTGCTGCCGCCGGCTCGGCGCCTCTGTGCACCATCGATTCATTCAAAGGCAGCGACTTTGTGAAGTCCGGCGGCTGGCCGGGCATCGGTCCTTTCAATGCCACCTTGCGTGTTCCCAATGAAATGAAAGATGCACAGGACAATCATTTGAGGTTGAAGGTAGACAATGCAAAGGTCACAGAAGCCGAACTTTGCCTGGTAAAGCAACCAAATCCGGCCAGCAACTTCATCAATATTGAAATGACCACGGACTACTTCCTGGAAGCTCTGGGCGTGAAGCCTGGCCGCATCTCAGACTTCAATAGAGAGCTGGAGAAGAAGAAATCCGAAGTCGTAAAAGAAGAAGTGAGTCCGCTTTCTTTGCCGGCAGGCAAGTATCAGGTCTCGATCGCGGCGCCGACTGATGATGATTTGAATTCTCTGCCGCAGGACAAGAAGGAAAAGATTGCCCTGGTCATCAAAGTATCCAGCCGGGACGCCAGCCCTGATACCATAAAGGCCCATTCGACGGCAGCGGCGCCAGTTGATCCCGGTTACGATGAAGCACCGGAACAACCTCCTGTCAAAGTAGCGTCAACGGCAGTACCTTCCACGACTGCGCCACCGGTACGAACACCGGTCAGACCGCCGGCGGTCAAGGCACCGCCTGCCACAACGACGTCTGCTGCAAGCTCCGACAATTTGAAAAATGCATTCACCGAACTGCTGCGCAACTGGCAGGCTATCAAGAAAACCGCTG
>JAYRNY010001043.1:0-5705 GCA_041911975.1 bacterium
CGAAGGCTGAGATGGAAAAGATCCAAAGCGACCATAAAGGCACGCTGATTACTGGTACCGCAGGCGGTTAATCGCCATGGAGACCACGAGTCCAATCGAATTCCGGCTGAATCAGCTTTTCCAAAACTTGCGCTAGTGCAATTTTGCACCGGCGAGGAAAAACGCAGAAAGAATTGCAGCGCACAAAAGCGCTTGCGCCAGCCAGAACATCGAGACAACAGATGCCTCACCAGTATTGCGTTCTGCCATTACGGCCTCGAAGTGATGGTGCAAAGGCGCCATGCGGAAAATGCGTTTTCCTTCACCCGGAAGTTTGTGAGTGAGTTTATGCCATGCCACCATAACTGGTAGCATCGGCTTTTCCGGTTTGAACTCTTTGGTCAGTTTGAAATAGCTGACCTGCATCATCACGGAAACGGTTTCCGCAATGTAGATGAGCGAAAGGGGCACAAACCAGACAATCAGACCGCCGCTCATGACCAGGGCGCCCATCAGTCCGCCGAGGAATAAACTGCCCGTATCGCCCATGAAAACTTTAGCCGGGTTTTTATTGAAGACTAAAAACGATGCCAGCCCGCCGGCTGTTGCAGCGGCAATGGCGGCGTTGGCGTGTTGACCGGTGACGAGCAAAATAACGGACATGGTAGCGAAGGCGAGAAAACAGGTTCCACCCGCCAGCCCGTCCATGCCGTCGTGCAAGTTTATCGCGTTGGTCGTTGCCGCCATGATGAACATAGAAGCGCCTATAAATGCAACGAGCGGCAGCGCGAATGAAAACACCGAGCCGTCGGGTGAAGGCAGGAGAATTACTTTTCCAGCTTCTTTTGTTAGAAACCAGAGACCGAGCGCCAGCACCAGACCAAGTAAGAACTCGACCCCCAGTCTAAGTTTGCCGGAAATACCCTTATTGCTCTTGCTGGTCACCTTGCCGTAGTCGTCGGCAAAACCCAGAAGAGCGCAGGCGCCAGCCGCGCCGACAATAAGAAGGGAAGCCCAGGGTGCCTCACCGGACATAAACAGTGCAGGAATTATGCCGACGAAGATGGCAAAAATAAAGCCCAGACCTCCCATGGTCGGGGTCTTTGCCTTGGCGGCATGGCTTTTCGGTCCTTCCTCGCGCAAGTACTGTTCCACTTGCATGGACTTGAGCCACTTTATATAGAACGGAAATACACCCAGACCGACTGCCAGAGAGGTAACAAACGGAACGATGACGCTCAGTTCTTTCATATGGCTAGGGCTCAATTCAGACACGGTCATCTATCGGTAGCCGGACTGTTGTTTCTCAGGAAACGTCAGCGTAAAGCCTGCCGTTCCATCTTAATTTAAGCACTTGAACCGTTAATTCTAGAAGCCTAATCCAGATAAAACGATGTAATAATCTTGCGATTTTCCTTGGCGTAATTGACCGACTCGAGCAGAGTGTGGCTCGTGTGATACAGGAAGCATATAACTTGCTGGCTGCGGTCGATTATTTCGTGGTTGCAGATCTTCGATGCCTCGGCGAGCGTCATGGTGCGGCGCTCGGGGTATTCGGTTATGTGCGTGATGCCAGTGAGAAGGTCTTGCACTTCGCTGGGCTGCTGTCCGATTGTTTGCGGCAAGATGATGTCGAGCCGATCGGGATTGGCCCGTTTGGCGCCGCGAATGACGGCCATGTTGGTTCCGTTGGCACCACCGCTGGTGACGACCTGGTTGCCAGAGAGCACCAGAGCATAAGTAAGCATCTCGACGAGCTGCTGGTGGGTGAGGGTCAGGTTTCTCGTACCAATGATTGCGACTTTCTTGGGACCGCCTTGCTGAATTAGTAAGAGCTCCTGGGCCAGCTCATCGACGGAAGGAAGAGTTGCGGAGGTCGATTCAGATGAAGGCATCACGTATATCCGTTGGGGTTATCCGAGTTGGTAGTACCAAGAATTTATCTTGTCGATGTAGAGGCTAGATTACTGCTCTCTCGTCGATCCGTGTACGTTTTAGGGAATGATTCGGGCGTTTTGGCGAAAGTGCAGTTTACAAATTATAATCAACACTTAGGCGCTGTCCCGTTAGGCTTTTATCTACGATTCATTATCAAACCGACCAAGCATTTAGCTCGGAAAAGCCGGTTGGAATCATAGCATAATTGCACTTGAGACAATGTCATGAGGCACTGGGCGGGCATGGTACTGGGATCTGATTTGGAAATGCAAACTGGCTCTACACCTGGACAATCAGGATCAAGACCGGACAACGAGCTGCTGGCAAACTTGAATGCCCAACAGGTCGAAGCCGTCACTGCCGGCTGGGGACCTTGCCTGGTCATCGCTGGAGCCGGATCGGGCAAAACCACAGTCCTGACCAGGCGCATCGCTCACCTGTTGACTGAGATGCGGCAGGAAGCAGAAACCGTTCTGGCGGTGACATTCACCAACAAAGCCGCCCAGGAGATGAAGAACCGTATCGAAAAAATCGTCGGCTGGCAAACAAGCCGGCGCACGATGATCGGAACCTTTCACAGCATTTGCGCGCGGCTGTTGCGCTTCGATATCGAAGAGTACACGACTCCGGAAGGACACAAACTCAAGAGCAATTTCGTAATCTACGATGAAACCGACTCCCTGAGCCTTATGAAGGGGGTCATCTCCCGTTTGAACCTGGACGAAAAGGTCTTCGTGCCGCGGGAAATGCGTTATCAGATCTCCGCTTTGAAAAACGACGGCTATACCGCTCAGCTCTACGCTGAAGAAGCAAGAAGCTACCGAGAAACCCGGCTGTCGGAGATTTTTCTCGCCTATCAAGCGGATCTTGCGCGCAATAACGCAATGGATTTCGATGATCTAATTCTTACCTTCACGCAGGTATTGAAAAAATGTCCGGGTGTTCGCGATCGATACCACCATAGGTTCCGGCACATTCTGGTCGACGAGTTTCAAGATACGAACAGAGCACAATTCGATTTGATTAGACTTTTGGCTGAGCCTGCAGAAGAAGTGCTCGCACAAGACCCGTGGCTGGAACGCACTTTGATGGTGGTCGGAGACGTGGACCAGTCTATCTATTCGTGGCGCAAAGCCGACTACAAAATCATGCTCAGCTTTCAAAGCGATTTCAAACCAGCGCGCTTGATCAAGCTGGAAGAAAACTATCGCTCGACTGCCACCATTCTGGAAGTAGCAAACAGCATCATTGCCAACAACAGCGAACGCATTGACAAGGTGCTGCGCTGCAACCGCGACAAGGGCGGCAAAGTGCAGTGCTTCGAAGCGCAAGACGAAATCGACGAAGCCTACTATGTGGTCGAAGAGTTGAAACGTTTGAATGCGCGAGGACGGACGCTGAAAGATTGCGTCATCTTGTATCGCACCAACGCGCAAAGCAGAGCCATTGAAGAAGTGCTCGTTCGCAATCACATTCCCTACACCGTAGTCGGTGGCACTCGATTTTACGAACGGCAAGAAATTAAAGACGTGCTTGCGTATTTGAAACTGATCTACAACCCGGCCGACGGGCAGTCATTCAATCGCGTCATCAATGTGCCGCGCCGAGGGCTGGGTAAAACAACGGTCGACCGTGTCAATCAATATGCCATCGAAAGCGGAATCAGTCCTATACAAGCCTGCCTGGAAGCGGAGACAATTCGCGATATCGCCGGAAAAACAGGCAAAGCGCTGAGAGAATTCGGCGAAATGGTCAATCGCTGGCACATGCTCTCAAAGACAATTCCTGTCTCTCAGTTGCTGGACACCCTGCTCAGAGAAACTAGATACATCGACAAACTGCAGGAAGATGCAACCTCTCAAAAAGACGAGCTGGCATTAGGGCGCATTGAGAACGTGCGCGAATTAATTGCGGTCGCACAGGAATTTGAAAAGTCAGCCGACGAGCCGGATCTGGATTCTTTCCTGACCCGTATTTCGCTGGTCAGCGATCTCGATGCCGTGCGCGAAGGAGAAGACTCCGTCACTCTAATGACACTCCACGCAGCAAAAGGTCTGGAATTTCCTGTCGTGTTTCTTGCCGGGCTGGAAGAAGGTCTTTTCCCGCACATGCGCTCCCTTGATTCAGAAACAGCCATGGAAGAAGAAAGACGTCTCATGTACGTAGGCGTCACTCGCGCCGAAGATTCACTCTATTTGACCTTGGCTCGAAAACGCATGATCCTCGGAAGAGGTCCTGCCGGCGGCTCCGGATTCACGTCAAACTACACAGTGCCAAGCCGCTTTCTGCGCGAGATTACGCCCGGACTTCTGGCCGGCTTCTACCCACCCCCTGCCGGTGAGCGCCGCCCAGAAATCGCCCAAGACGATCCGTTCGTCACAGGCGGATGGGGAAGCGCGCCTAAGAACAGCGGCTACCAGGGCGGATATGGTGGCAATTCTCGCCCGAATAATTACGGCAACAGCGGCAACTCGCGACCTAACAATTATGGAAGCGGTAACAACTACGACAGAGCGGCTAGCTCTTTCAATGCGAATCGCCCCGGACAGACGCCGCCTCAGCAGCCTGCAAAACCACGGGTAATGCGCAAAGACCCTAACGCCGCTCCACCAGCAAGAACTGAGCACTCCAATCAAATAAACGCACCAGTCTCATTCGAGCGCCTGGCTGTCGGAGACAAAGTGCAGCATGCAAAATTTGGAATTGGAACGGTCGTCCAGGTGATCGGGGACGCGGACAAAGAACTTTACAACGTCGAATTCGACGAGGCAGGGCGTCGACTTCTTGACCCGCGATTCGCAAAGCTGATCAAGACCACCTGACATGATAGAAATCTCAAAATTTCATCTCTGAGCACGTTTTCAGACGCGAACATAGGGGTTCAAAAAACGAATCGATAACGGTTCGTTTTTTATTGAGAATGGTGATCGGGTCAATTTTGACGCGGTTGTCCCATGACAACGAAGATTTGGAGAAGATTTTCGGTGCTTTGTTAACTTCACTGGACGAGTTCGGGCTACCCCGCAATCAGATCTAATAGGATGGTTTGCCATTGGCCGGTACAGAGTGTGTACGTCCGGCAAGTTCTTATCTAAGGAGTTTTCAGGTGGCAGCAGAACGTACATTTGTGGCAGTAAAGCCGGACGGCGTTGAACGCGTGTTGATAGGCGAAGTTGTCGGACGCTTCGAGAAGCGCGGGTTGAAGATCATCGGCATGAAATTCATGAAGGTCACAAAAGAGATGGCCGAAAAGCATTACGGTGAGCACAAAGGCAAACCTTTCTATGAAGGTCTGGTCAGCTACATCACGTCCGGTCCGATTGTAGCCATGGCGCTGGAAGGCAAGAACGCAGTGGCGCTGGCTCGCCAGACTATTGGCGCTACCAAGCCTCAAGATGCAGCACCGGGAACCATCCGCGGTGATCTTGCTGTAGAAATCGGGCGCAACATCGTGCACGGCTCCGACAGTCCGGAAAATGGCGAGCGCGAAATCGGCATCTTCTTCAAGCCCGAAGAGCTTGTCGAATGGTCCGGCAGCTTGAATAAGTGGATCTGGGAATAGTTTTCCTCCGTAAGGCAGGCGCACACGGCTCCCCTGCGAATTAAACTTCAAAAGAGGTCGCAAATTGCGGCCTCTTTTTCATTCTATTTATATGTAGGACTTGGAAGGGTCGACGCATTGTCTCGACCTAAGATCAAGTCCGCAGTCTTAGCGCCGCCTCAAAAACGGCATCAGGACTCAGTTCCTTCAAGCAGGCAAGTGTTGCAACTTTGCACGTGTCGGAAAA
>JAYRNY010001044.1:0-5107 GCA_041911975.1 bacterium
AACCAAACGGACTTTGCTTCAAAGATAGCGAGACCACGTCCAAAAGCTAGCAACCCAATTGCAACGCAGATGGCTTCACAGGACAAGCCCAGAATGATGGCTCTCAATGTTCCTACTTACATAAATCTCTATGGTTACGGCTACCGCAACGTTTACGAACTAAATGAACTCGTCAACGTAAATGATCCAAGGATTAAGTTCGAAGGCACGATCGTAGAGCAGAAATAATGGTCGATAAAAACGGTCGACTCATGGCGTCGACCCTAAGCGCTCTGCACACCTTTGCATTTGGGATAGCGGTGGCAGCCCCAAAAACGTTTCCCGGAGTCCGGGCCGCTTTTCAATACGCGTCTGATCATGCGTCCGTTGCAGACCGGACAGTTTGGCCTGGCATCTCTCCATGACGCGTTCGAAACCGGCGGACGCTGCTTCAAATACTTCAAATCCACCTTCATCTGAATCAATTCCCGATGCAACCTGCTCATCCTCGCGTCAGGTGTCGTTGAGCGATTTTTCAAATTTTGAACAGCGTCTGACAAAATTTGCGCACCATTACTTAGTTGTTTACGCAGGACTCTAGCCTTCGCTTCGATATCAGCCTCAATCGTCTGCCGGAATTGACTGTCTACATGGTTCTTGTTCGGGCTGTATTCAAATTGTGATTCTATTTCTTCACGCCACTTCATCAACTGCTGTGCACTCTTCTGTCCGAAACCGTTCACCTGCAACACCTTTTCGAGCGTGACATCAGCAGCAGTTTCTATACCGAACGAGATCAACGCCGCTTTCTTTGCAGCGCCGACCTTTTGAATTTTTGCTTCCTGAATTTGGAACTGCTCCAGGTAGTCACGCAGGTGCAATGACCGCCGATTTCGCATGTAGTCGTTAACATGCGCTTTCAACTCTTCCGGTAATTGTTCCAGAGCAATTTTAGCTTTTTCGAGCGCGGCTCGAATTTTCAAAAGTTCTTCCACACCCGTGTGCTTTCGCCATTCAGCTTTGCATTGCTCCAACTCAGCCTGTACTTTCTCGTACTGTTTTGACAGTTGCTTCGTATATGGAAAACGACGAGTGAACTTATGCACGCCCGCCACCGCTATTGCAAGCCAAATAAACCACGCTGAAGGGGCAATGATCGCCATCACGCCAGCAAGCACAAGCAATAATGTCGCAGCAAGATTGCGGTGCCCTTTCCAATTCAGAATCTTGTCGCTAACTTCCGGCAGCTCGATGTTGACGAATTGCGGTTCGAGCTCTTTCGGCGTCGGAATGGGAACAGCTTCAATTGCCGCCCAAGCCGCTTTGATATCGAAGAATACAGGGGCGGAATCTGCGGCTTTATAAAGAGGACGAAGGAACAGCACCATGCCGTGGTGCTTTTCCATTTTGCACCAGGGGCATGCAGTCGCACCGTTCGGGAAGAAATGCAACTCATGGACAGAGCATCGCAGCAACGATCTCTCTAGCGAAGTGAGTACATGAACCCAATGTTGAGCGGACGGACGTTTTGTACTTGGGGCAAACGCTGCATCAAACGCATCGCGTACGTCAGGCGGAAAGACGCCGAAATCAACGGATCCTGGCGGCGGTGACATTCCTACCGACCGCCTTCTACTGTAAACGAAACGGTGCTCGCGAATCGCTCGCTCGATCGGCATCTCTCCTGACGAGTAAGCGCCGGAAAATGGATGCCGTCCCATGCAGAGCAACTGGAAGATGATGACCGCAAGTCCAAACGCATCATGGTCGACAGTTCTGAGAACTTCCCCTAATTTCTTGCCTTGCAATTCCGGCGGCGTATATTCAGGAACTCCGACTCGGCACAGATAATGTCGCGAACCATCGATGATCTGGAAACTATCCGCATCGATCAGAGTGGCCCCTGCGCTTTCCGAAATCAAAATTCCGGAATGGTTTATGTCGCCGATCACGCAATTCGATGCATGCACCGACGCAACAGCGCGCGCTACATTTATCGCAGCCCTGACAAGAAAACGATAATCGGCATGCGGGAATGTCTTCTTACGGGCGGCGGGCGAATACAGCTCGTGGAGCGCCTTACGCCCGCTCACCAGGTTCATTAAGAAACCAGCGAACCGTCCATCTTTCTGGTGCGCAATTGCGAGCGGAAAAGCAGCATATTGCGAATTGTATTGCGGCAGCGAACGAATCATCGCCGCAATCTTCGGTTCTCTATTTTTGTCGTTCAGCGTATAGACTTTCGCGGCGCAATCAAGCCCTTCTACTTTGTAGACTTCTCCCTCGCCGCCTTTTCCAATACGAGGCCCGAGTCTGACAGCTTGTCCTTGGACTACAAGTTCCATCATTTGCGCACCGCCAGTATGAGCGCCTTATCGTCATCGGTGCGAGCGTTGATAGCACTACTGTCTAGATATTTAGCGAGCTGCTGAGATAAAGTCGAGTCGCGCCCGATGATTTTACTTGCGCTCAGCGGACGCAGCAAACCGTCGAAAAATGCTCGGTGTGGACGCTGCGCTGAGATCTCCAGAGCCAGCCGCTCAAGCCCATCGGTGAGCAGACAAAGAACGTCGACCTGAACATTTACTCTAGAGATTCGAACCTTTGGTTCCGGATAATCTGTAATGACACTAGTTGTCGAAGCCTATTCACCGTTATGCGGCCAACTAGCGCAAACCCAGTCTTCTGAATTCACAGCTTTGTAGACCGCGCATCCATCGCCAATGTGAATGAATGTTGATCCGCCTTCATACGAGAGCGCGCAAACAATCGTCGCCGCGAAGTCTCGTGGTTTCAGCCCACGGTTTTGTGCTGCTTCAGCAATTCGCGCTCTCACGATGTCAATCCACGAACGAATCGTTTCATCCGATGGAGCAAACCGGCTGTGCTCATAATGGGTGCGGACAAGAGAAGATAACGTTCGGCACGATAATGACGCGCCTTCGCCCCCCATGACGGCACTGCCAGCACCATCCGAAACAATCGCAAATAGACTTCCGCTGTTTCCTATGAAACAGCACTTGTACGCATCCTGGAGACGGGCGTCCATTCGCGCGTGCGTCGTGCCGCGCGCTGCAGCTGCAACCCATGTCCAGCTTGTCGCATTCAACTTACGACAGCCCATCCCTCCGGAGCAACCGGGTTAGCCAATGGCACACTGTCTCCGGGATTCGACCGTGACACTGAGCTGAGCGAGGCCGAGAGCCATGCGAAGAGTTCTTTGAAGGCAAGCCCTTTGAGTTTGAGCGGAGTTCTGACCGATAATTTGCTCAAAACTTTCATGTCAGCAGACTCGACACCAACCGCGTAGAAGACAAACTCCTTATTTTCCTCTCCTTCTTTGATCAACTTTTTCGCGTGCTCCCAATAATCGGTTGGGGCTCCGTCGGTGATCAAAAAGATCCAGGGGCGGTAGTAAGCGATACCGTTTGCTTTGTACTTGTCCTTACGCTCGCGAAGCATACGAATCGCTTGCTCAATAGCCTTACCGATCGGCGTCACGCCGTCTGGCTTTAGCTCTCTGGGCCGATAGTATGCAGCCGATTGGAAGTCGGTTTCGACTTTTACAGGTCCGAAAGTTATTACCGCAAGCTCCACCCGTTTCATCGCCAGACTGTCTTCAGCCAGCTGCTGTTTGAATACAGCCAGACCTTCATTCAGCTGCTGAATGCGCGCACCTTTCATCGAATTCGATGTGTCCAATAACAATATGCAAGGACAACGCGGCTCGGGATTGTCTGCGAACTCTACGCTGCCGAAAGGCATTTGCTCGTATGATTGGACCATTGGTTCTCCTGCAAATTGCTGACCGCAATACCCAATTATATCTGCAATCAGCGGATGCTCGCGAAACCGAACTCATATTTTATGCTGTTCGTGGTCCACATTAATCCAAGGAATATCCGACGTATTGCCGCATTAACACTGGCTGTACGATAATTCGGCTTTGCACCGTTTCAGCGGCTGGCACCATATCTAGTGCATATCGAAAAACGCCACCACTGCGCGCATATACAAAACACATCTTTTAGACATGCGCAAGATTTCGAAAACCCAGATCCGGGACCATCAATCAACAAAAACTTTCTGATACCTGTTAACGGCATATGGGAGAAATACGTACCCAGGGGAACACCACCATGGAGTTGTATAGGTGTCTACCATATCTTCTCTCTTGAGATCCTTCACCCATATGGGTAGTAACTATAGGACCACTCGATTCTCGATTCTATGGACGCACTTCCCCATAAATCTGCACTTTCGAACCCGCTTGAGCAAGCTGCATCAGGCTCCGGCGCAGCTCTTCACGAAGACGTCCTGACGCACCTTACCAAGTCTGCAGTGGAGTCCGTTTCCGATGGACTAAATCTGGGTTTCAGCGAACAGACATCGACCAGCGTTGCGCAGTGGATCGACGGCGCGGCCAGGGCGGTGCCCTTGTTCATGCCCGGTGGCGGGGTAGGAAGAAAAATTGCAACATATGGGGCTGCTGCAGCGCTATATGGCGTGTCCGAGATGAGATGGGGAGACAGCGCCGATAATCAGGCTAAAGATTCGCTTCTGGGTGGATTCAAAGGTCTCGCCATGAAAGGCAGCATGGAGTTCATCGGTCGCGGCGCAAACAGCCTCGGTATGGAAGGGAAGTTCTGGGCAGCACCGGCGACGGGAGTGGCATTCGGCGCGTCATCAACGCTGATCGAAAGCGGTCTCAGCCGCTCAACGTACCACGACGAAAAAGGCAACTACCTCGGTCTCGGTCATGGTTTGGGTGAAACAGGCAAAGCCGTGTTCAATTTAGAGAACCTGGCAACGAGCGCCGTCACGTTTACGCTTGGCGCCGGCATGATGAAGGGATTACAGGTGTCTCCGCTGGCATCGAAGTTTCCAGAGCTGATGGGCAGTCGTGTATTCCAGAACGCCACCGTCGGTTTCTCATACGGTACATTCTCCGGCATGGCTGGAGAAGCCAACCGTCAGTCGAAAGAAGGTCACTTCAGCGCCTGGGAGCTCAATAAGTTTGACTACGGAAAGATAGGCTCACAAGGTCTATTTCAGGCGACGAGCGACGCGGCAGGCGCCGCGATTGGTGGCAAACTCAGTCCGCATGCAGTCCCGGTTGAGAATGTTC
>JAYRNY010001045.1:0-4781 GCA_041911975.1 bacterium
ATTTCAGCTGAAAGCGCTGAAAACTAAGGAAGCCCATCTTTATTTGCGTCCCCCTGGCTCAGCAAGAATCCTGATGGCGATGGGCAGGGGCGCTTCTGGGGAGATTCGAATCACAGCGAAAAAATTGAAATTTTTCGGGAGAAATTTACTATTTCATATAATTGAATCCTCAAGAAAAAGAATGCGTGTTGCAGCGCGAAGCTGCAACACGCATGAGAAGTCATTCTTTCTCGATGGCGAAACGATCCACTTCCTCCCCGTCGACATCGATCTGGCGCAGCAAGAGGTTCTTGCCGTCGAGCTCGATTATCGAGAAGGAGTTTTTGCGGTCGCCGATTTTGTAACAGGACTCGGTCAAGCCATGCGTTGCCGGGCGCATGTCGTGGCTGACCAGGAGTCCGCCTGCACCGGAAACGACGTAGATGACGCCGGCGGGCTTTTTGTTTTCAAGCCCGTCGAAGCGCTTATCGAGCACCATTCTTCCTTCCGGATTGAGCTTGCGGCCTGCTTTGCCGGTCTTGAGCTTGTACTTGAGCGGATAACTCCTCTCGTAGAAGTGGCAGTGTCCGCTGAAGACAATGTCGACGCCGAAGTCTTCGAATATCGGCGAGAGCACGCGCATGCGTGTGTCCGTCTTGTACTTGGCGTCGCTGTTGAATCCCGGCTGATGGAAGCAGACGAATCTCCATTTGCAGTCGGCACCGCGCGAAAGCGCCTTTTCCAGCCACTTTTGCAGGTCGGCATTGCGCCAGTCCATGTACTCATTGGCGTCGAGGAAGACCCAGAAGCTGTCACCCTGACGGAAATAGTAGTTGGACAGGCGGATGAAACCAGGACCGTACAGCTTCAGCAGCTTGCGCCCATTGCGCTGGCTTTCCACCATCTTGGTGACGACGTCGCTGTCGAGCTTGGGACCATTGTCTGGATGGCGAAAGATGCGGAAGAAGGCGAACAAGTCTTCATCGCTGACATGCTGAATGAAGTCGAAACGATCCGGTACGCGCACGTCGTGATTGCCGGGAATGGCAACTGTGACAACAGAACGACCGATCGGTGCACCTTTGTCGCCGTCGCCGTTGTACACGGGATCGAAGTGCCGGCGGTATTCGCCATAAAGGCCGTTGTTGTAAACCACATCGCCTGCCAGCACGACCATGTCGGCATCAGCATTGTGAGCGCCTTTTGCTACTCGGGTCGCCTCCGGATCTCCATCGGCGAAATCGCCGAAGAGCACGACTCGCGACTTGGCACCTTTACCGGGAGGGGTTTTTGCCTTGGCTGCAAAAACCTGATGTCCGGAGATAAGCACGCGATAGTCGAACACGACTCCAGCGCCGATTCCAGCCATCACAGCTCGAAAACGCTTGAACTCGTTGTCCTTGATTGTGACGCTGTCGACGTCCTCAACCTCGCATGCAACCCAGGCAGTGCCACCTTCAGGAAGGTACTCGACTTGCCAGACATTGCGTTTGAGGTGGGCAATCCAGACCAGCTCGATAGACACCGAGCCGTCCTTGTTCGCCTCAGGAGCGAACTGCAAGAGCGGCTTGATGACAAAGGGAGATTCACCGCGCAGAGAATTTACCCGCGCTTTGTCTCTGCCTGCCGGCTTGTCGCGGGCGGGCAGCTTAGATTTTCTCTTCATGACAGGACTCCAAAATTCTCTTCCAGCAAGATTGCCTAGAAGTGTTGAGCGAGAGATTTTTAGATATGCCTGAACAGCGCCGACCGCAAAGACTGCAAGATCAGCGCGTTTCCACCACAACAAAATGAGGCCGCAGCATTCTTGCCAGCTTTAAAAGCTGATTAGATTGCGGGAACGCTGCGCTCTGTTATTTCTGGGATTTGGTTTAGGATTTGAGAAAGAAAGATAGATAGAGGGTCTGAATTTAAGGTCTTTGCTCGGTTCGTATGAAGACCTCGATGCCAAGCGATGCGCGCTTGCAAAGACCAGCATTTCAGGCAGGTCTGGCGCATTCATGACGATGAAAAGCGATACCACTCCCAGTTGAAATTGTACTCACTGCCTGTGCACGCACTTAGCAGACCTAGCGAATCTTGCAAATCTAGCGCATCTTCACATCTCAAACGCTCCCTCTGGCGGCCACCACATCTGGTATCGACTCCATATACTGCCACCGTCTCTTTGACAGTTTCGGGTTTTGAATACGTAGCGAGCGGAAAAAGTAATTTCAATGCAAAATTACGATCATTTCACGACCGTGTATAGTAAAACATCCCGCCAGAGAAAAATCGGAGAAAAGCGGCTGCCCGCCCCGATTTTTCAGGTTTGCCTCACGGCGGTTCCCCTGATGGGAGTCGAACCCATCCACCCGGCGAAAGAAATTCGCCGAGTGACCACTGACTGGTAGGGGCATGTACTGGCTGATTCCATTCAGCCATGCGGTGTTCATAGCGGCACCATTTTCCTCGAATCACTCGAAGTTGATGTCGCGAAGAAGCATACGCACGAATTGCTCCGGCGTTTCTTCCGAGATGTTCACGATCTTGGTTGTGTCGTAGTCTTCGGGACTGATACGCGGACCGAGCTCACCGCCCAGCGACTGCGTGAGAAAGTCCTTCTTCTGCGACCAATAGCCGTCACGCTCCAGGAAGTAAACCGGAGCACCGGCGAGAAGGCCGTGCTTGAGACGGTTGAGCAGGTCATACAGCTCGTGAATCGTGCCGAGCCGGCCCCAGAGAATACCGTGGAACATCGAGCCAAAGAACAGCCCATCATGCCTCGAATTGAAGTCGGGCATCCTGAAGATGTGCCCGCCCTGCGTGACATACGGGTTGATATCTTCTTCGGTAGCCAGGAAGTCGGCGCACACAGCGACGGCACGGTCGAGTCGCCCGGCTTCGAAGCAACCCTTGTGCGGCGCTTCCATCAAGCCCGGGCCACCACCCGTCTTCGAGGCGATGCCGACCAGAGCCAGAAGCCGCGAGACTTCCGCCAGCCAGCGATATTCGGGCGATTCCGGCCCGAGTTTGCGCGAGCCCAGGAAAGTGCCCTGCGGCCCGATACCCTTCAATGTGCTGAGCACACGCTGCAAATGCAGCGCGTTCTGCATCACGCGATCGAGATGGGCATCAAGCCTCGCCGCGTGAGTAGTATCCAAAAGTTTGGACATAGAAACTCCGTTTCAATTTGCTTGGCGCGCAGTCAAGCTGAGCAGCTGCGCGCGTTTTTGAGTGGTGCCGACTGAGAAATCAGACTGGCACCGGATTTGATGGCATGCTCGAGATCAGTCCTTGAGGGCCGCGAGAAGATCGCGAAGCTTCTCGCGCAGTGCGCGAAAATCCGCGAAGTCGCCGATCTCGACAGGACGTCCCGCCAGATGAAGGCGGTAGACCATGAGGATGAGGTCGTGCTGAGCGCCGTAGCGGCTCTCGGCTTCGGTTGCGGTCCAGGGGACGTCGCGCACGTCTATGAACTTGCACGACTTGGCCTCGCCGTCGAACGGGTAGGGCTCGCCTTCGACCTTGGCCACGTAGAGGTAATCCGGGCAGCCATAATGGCCGGTCACCGGAGTGGCGCGCAGTTCTTCGGGGCAGAGGTCGTGCGTGAGCTTGCCGAGCGTGGCCGGACGGACGTCCGAATGCGCATCGGTTTTCACAGCCCAGAGCGCCACATCATGTAGCTTGGCCTGCTTGCCGCCGGCTTCCTGATCCCATTCCTCGAGAGCGCATTCGAGATGCGTCTGCTTGGGCATGATCACCTTGCCGCCGACCAGAGTCAGGCGCCCCTTGTGCTTGCCGTTCTGCTCGATGACGCACACCTTGTAGGCGTCTTCCGGCTTGACGGCGATGACACTGGAGGTAGGTACAACGATGGAAAACGTCATATTTGTTTCTCCATTTCAGATTTGATGGTTGATTGATCCACCTTTTGCTAGCCCTCGTACCGGTCAAAAACACAAACGTGTCCGCCCACACAGCTTACGCTGCTGGATAGAGGCTTGAAAAAGAGACTCTATGTCGGGTGAAGTGGTTTTTGGCTCGGTTAAAGAGAGTTAGCAATGAAGATACTTCTTGCTACCAAATGCTTGTCCTGAAACATATAAACCGGGGCTTAACACATCCTCTTTACAACCGGTTGCAACTTCCATCTGCTCAGGCTTTCACGGACTGAGACTCGGTCCACTTCAGGCTTTCAAAAATTGCTTTCAAAGAAAAATCCAAGACTCAAAAAACGAGAATTCAAAAAGCTCTCTTAACAGCAATAAAAAACTCGCTTGATGCAACTGCGCAAGGTGGCAAAGTTTTCCTTCTGCGCAGCGCGTGAAAAAACCTGAGCAAGAGCGAATAGCACGCTCACAAACATGCTTGTTTCTGAACGCGCTCTCACAAAAAAATCCTGAGGCAAGGGCTCGAAACAGTCCACATCATGCGCAACTCGGCGGTCCAACGAAAGCGTTGCAGCTAGAGCTGAACCGGGCACTGCTTCTGAAGAATTGGCTAATCTAGCGCATCTCGCATCAAGAATTAGAGTTGCTTTTTCGAGTTTGCTAAGCGAAAGAGATTGCTCTTCCAATTCAGCGATGCGCCCGGCAGTGACACTTTTGCAGAGCAGAGGGAACTCTCAAAACCTCACGCGCGCAAAGGTTTTAAGCCAAGTAAAGCACGGTTGTGAAGCGTCACTTTACTATTTGTGGCTTTATTTCTTGTGTTAATTCGAAAGTACATCTAACTTCCTCAGTCCTTCTTCCACACAAACCAAATAAGCGCATTTGGTGCATCTTTCGGGTTTAAAGCCGCGGCCTCTGGCTGCTCGCCCG
>JAYRNY010001046.1:0-3713 GCA_041911975.1 bacterium
AGTTTTTCCAGCTCCAACATCTGGCGCTCCAGCGAAACATAGAGTTCGTCGATATGCATTCTGCGCCGATCTACAAGAGGGTAGAGGTCGTCGTCCGTATGATAAAGCCTTGGCTCTGTATCGAGAATTGGCGGTGCTTTTATACCGTAGCTGATCACAGCCGATCCGAGATTGAGAAGAAAGCAAGTATGAATCTCGTGGTGGCTCGGCATGATTTGGGATCCATCAACAGCAACGACGGTGACCGGCGGATTGGATGTCTTGCCGTCGCCCAAAGCGATGTTCGTGCCTATCGGCTCTAGGGGCATGGCTGTCGGCCACCAGGTCCAGGCGCGATTCTTTTCTAGCTTTTCTACAAAGACTTCTTTGTTTGCAATTGCACTGCGGTATGCAGCTTCGCCCGCTTCCAGTGTTTCCTTTTTAGACAATGCCGTCGGCAGACCATCAATTCCGACCTGCTCAATTTGGTTTATCAGTTTGCGAAAATCCAGCATCAGTCGCTTACCTTGGAAGCGCCAGATTGTATTCGCCGGAGCCGCTCTTCATGACGTTTTACCAGAGCGCGAATTTTTTGAACGGCACCGATCAGAGCTTTTTTCGACGTTGCTTTTCTCAACAGTTCTTGTGCCGTGGAAAAACATTCGTCCTGCGGATGTATTTTCGCAATCTGAGCAATCACCTGCAAAATACTGCCCGCGGATTCTTCATGACCGTTCCATTTGCTATCATTCTGCAAGGCTGCAATCAAGTGCTTATCCAGGCAGTCGAGAACAGAGTCGATTTCATTTCTGGCAATTAGAATGCTGTCCAACTTAAACTTTGGTGGCGGTAGATCGAAGACATCCAGATGGGCATACAGGTCGCAAATGGAGATCAAAAGATTGTGGCTGCCTTTAGCCGATGAGCATTTACCTGCTTCTCGATAGTCGGAAAACGGCTCCGTGACCAGGCAAAGAGAGCCATTACTGAAACAAAAATCAAGCAATTGCGGAAACAAGGGCAAGCCATTTGTTTGAATCGTGGAAAGGACTTGTGCTGAGTGTTGCCGAGTTTGTTGAGATTCTGAAGTGAAGTCAAAACGTTTGATAAGGACAATATTGGAGTTCTTCCACGTGTCTTTAGCCTTGATTTCACGCCACTCTGAATCATCCGTCAACGACGAATTAGATTTGAATTGGAAGCGCTGCAACCAATTTGCATATCTGTCATTTTCTCTTGATGCTTGCAAAATGGTTTCATTTTTTGCGACTTCCGCATCAACAAGTTTGAAAGAAATGCTTACTTGCGGTGCGACTGGACGCCTTTGGTTTCTTTTTGAGATCTGCCGCGACAGCCTTTCGAGCACCATTGTTGATTCGATCTTGGCTGTTTCAGGTAGATAGATGAAGAATTTTCCGCCTCCGGCATATGCCACTAGATCGTCTTGTCTCAATTGAGCGTTGATTTCTCTTTCTACAGCAAGAGCGAGTTTTTCTGCCTGATCGCAATTCTTTGTTTTCACTAAATGCTCATACTCGACGATTTCGACAGTCGCCAATGTGAATCTCGTCTTTGCGCTTCTAACTGTAGCAATCAGCTCTTTTAGCGATACTGACTGGCTGCGAGCCGGCGATTTGTCAGGCGTTGCAGCTCGCAGCCTTCGCTCCAGACCCGGACGCATAAGCTCTGAGCTGACCTCGGCTTTGGGCTTTGCCGCTTTCTTCTTCTCTGGTTTATCGCCAGCAGGCAAAATTTGCTCCTCTTCAAACAGAGTGGCATTGAGACCAGGCTGTAATATACTGTGAGATCCTAGCAGATCGGGATAATTGCCAATGGCTAAAAAAGAGCTTAAACCGCTTCAACTAGTGTGCGACCTGGCGCCAACTTTGGCGCAGCGGGTGTTTCAAATTCGGCAGATGAGAAATCTGACAGTACTGGATCTGGCGAAAATCTCCAGGTTTGGCGTCACCAGAATTGAAGACATCGAGTCCGGCGTTGAAACCTGGTTGTCTGCCAGTGACAGGCAATTGCTGGCCCGGGCGCTTAATGTCGAACCATTGATTTTGCAGGAAGTCGAGGCGAAGCGGCTGGAAAATGCCAGTGAAGAGGAAAAGCTGAAGACTCAGGAAGATCTTGCCGAGAAAATTTTAAAAGGCATGAAAGAGCAAACCTGTCCCAATTGCGGCGGTTCACTCAAGTGCTCGATCGAGCATGGTCTCGATTTGGACGGCAGAGTGCAGGAATTTGCCAAGGCATTTTGCTTGAAATGCCCGTTTGTTCTCAGATAGTCTATGCGTTTGCGGTCCACAACCAAGTTCATTGAATTAATCGAGCTTGTGAACAGGCTAGCCGCAATTACAGCCGATCAGAAAAACACTGCCGAGCGAAATCTTTTGAAACGTCTGGGCTTCATATCTGACCAGGTAGATTCCTTTGTCGGCAATGTAATCAAGTTCTTGGAGCTGAAGACGGTTGCTATCACGAGGATGTCTGAACTCGAAGAAGGCAATACACATATTTGGACAGAGTACATGCCCGTGGTCATGCCTAATCGAGTAGACCGTGTGAAAAAGCTCATTGCCAATGAATGGTTTGAGAAAACTATATCCCAGGAAATCGATCGAAACGCGATCAAAGAATTGAAGGTTCCAATTGTTCTCTTTCTGGAAAATCTCGTCCGGCGCTCCGGTTACTCCTGGCAGTCAAAAGAGAAAATGCGGGAGCTGACTGAGGAATCTATTAAGAACGCAGTGTCCATGGGTAGCGCTCTCAAACCGATCGAACAAGGCATCTTGATTGGTGATGTTTTGGATGAGCTATTCGGATATGGTCCGCTGGGCCTGTTTATCCGTGACAAAACTCTTGACCACCCGATTGAAATGACTGAGGCGGGGGTCTTTCAAGCCAATGCCACGCAGGTCGAATTGCAGCATTATTTGCTCTTTGGTTTAGGCCTTATATCTCCAGACGACCCGGTCACCCTTGACTTAGTGTTCGATGATGACCAGCATAAAATGGAGATTCTTGCCCGCATAACCGGACCGCTAACAAAAACGGAGAAGGCGGATCATGTGGATTATGGGTTTCGCGACCTGGTCATGTTCCGTTTGCCGAAATCCTGCAATCCAGCCAAAAGCCGTCAGGCGGTCTTGTTTGAAAACCTTGTTCAATGAGGCAGTCGTATTGACGCGAGGCAAGTTATGATAGGGCTTCATTTCAGGGGGGCCTAAAATTGAGAATTCTTCTTTCCAACGACGACGGCATTGATGCCCCCGGCATTCGCACACTGGCTGAGCGGCTTTCAAGAGAAAGCGAGCACGAGGTCTATGTCGTCGCCCCTGACCGTGAGCGCAGCGCGACCGGGCACTGCCTTACATTGCACAAGCCGCTCAGAGTGTCGGTCGAAGAACTTCCCGGCAATGTCAAAAAAGCCTGGTCGACAACGGGCACTCCCAGTGATTCAGTAAAGCTTGCTGTTTCGCAACTTCTGCCCGACAAGCCCGATCTTGTCATCTCTGGCATTAACAACGGCCCCAATCTGGGCAGCGAGATCCTCTATTCAGGGACAGTTGCGGCGGCAATGGAAGCAGCGTTCCTGGGACTTCCTTCAATAGCGGTCAGCCTGTTCTGGGGTGAAAATCGACGCTTTGACGTGGCGGCGGAATTCATCACCAGACTTCTCAAATGCCTTCCCGATATGAAAATGCGCCAGCGCAGTCTGCTTAATATCAATG
>JAYRNY010001047.1:0-7549 GCA_041911975.1 bacterium
CACCGAGCCACGAGTAGTGCTTGATTAATAAGCCCTCCACCATCTTTCCGGAGGGCTTTGCCGAAGCTGCTTGATTGGAAGACGCTTTCTTCGCAGGCGTACTGGCAGCGCCGGCCGTCTTATTTTCAGCAGACAGCACTGCAGTTCCGGAACCAGCAATCAAGAACGACGCCAAGACTGAAGTGCTGAAACCTGCATGAACACTAAGTTTCGAGTTAGCAACCGAGAATTTGATCATTTGAACATCTCGAACATTTCGCGGGTCTTATCGTCCATCCACACTTCAGTCTCAAAACTGGCTTTTCTACAGGATTTCGGTATCTCGAAGTGGCTGTCGTCCACAAATTGTTTTCTTACTTCGCTGGTGAGAAGATGCTTGCAATCGGCCGCGCCCTTGCGGACGTACGTTACCTCTAGAGGAAACTCGCTCAGGCTGGGTAACTGGTAGAAAGTAAGAATGGTGTCTCTGGCTTGTTTTGGAAACGGCAAAGCACCGGTCACCCAATATTCCGCGCAATCGAAGTCATTGGGCTCACGACGTCCGTTGATAAATCGCTTCTCCAGCCCATTTGAAGAATCGATTTTGAACCCGTCTGCCGGCAATCCGCAAATCACGCGATGCCTTTCGACATGAACAGGTACCTGATTGGTCAAGCCTCTAACCGCCTTTTCGCTCATTGCAATCTTGCGTCCTACCCACGTTTCAAACGGCGTTACGAAATACAACTTGCTGTGAAGGTTGGCAACACGGACCTGCCAATCCGGAGCCTTGGTGATCAAAATATGCCCGCTTAAATGGTTTATCGCCATGAAAGCCGTGTCCGTCATCCACACTTCCCGCTGTCCGAGAAAAGCGCTGCGTTGCTGAATGAAATAACCGGGCTTTCCTGCCGCTACCGCCCTTACAGTGGTGAGCCAGAAAAAGAACGGCAGCGCAACCAGCGAGACAATCGCTAACCTGTTGAAAATGCTCATTGCCGCCGACGCCACGCGTTCAATTCCAGAACTCGATGCAAAATTCTTAGGACCCCTGACTCTAGCTTAGCTCAAAAGCGAGCGTCAAAACTCTATCCCTTAAACAGGCGAGTTCTTGGATCAAGAACATCGCGCAGCCCGTCGCCTAAGCAGTTAAACGAAAGCACGGTCAGAAAGATGAATAGGCTGGGAAAACCCAGAAGGTGCGGGTGTGAACGCAGCGATCGCCAGCCGTCGCTGGCCAGTGTTCCCCAACTGCATTCCGGTGCGGATAAGCCTAATCCAATGAAACTCAAAGTCGACTCGGACAAGATTGCAGAGGGAACGGTGAACGTAAGAGCGACGATGATCGGTCCCATTGCGTTAGGCAACAAGTGCTTCATGACGATAGTAAAACCGTCTTGTCCTGAGGCTCTAGCTGCTTCAACAAACTCTTCTTCTTTAAGTTGAAGCAGTTGAGCGCGTACCAATCTGGCCGTGCCCATCCAACTTACCAGGCCGAGAGCCATAAGAATTCCGAACGTTCCCTTGCCGACAAGCACGCCGATCAAAATCATCACAAGCAAGTCAGGAAGCGAATAAGCAATATCCACTCCGCGCATAAATAGCGTATCGATCTTCCCGCCACAGTATCCCGATATAGCACCGTATGTGGTTCCGAGCAGGAAGGCAACGCCCGCGGTTACAAATCCGATGCTAATCGAAAGTCGGGAACCATAGATGACCCGGGCGAACAAATCGCGCCCAAGTTCGTCAGTTCCCATCAGGTGTTTCAGCGACGGCGCCACAAGCAAATCTTCGCTTGCCTGATCAAATGTATAAGGACAAAGTGGAACACCGAGAGCGGACAAAATTGCCATCAAACAAATGAGAAAAACCACCCAAAATGCAAAGTAGGCAGTCGGAATTTTCTTCAAGCGAGAGAAGGCCAGCTCCACGCGTGAAACGGGTTTTACAGCCTCTTGCGCAGCATTATTTGCGGATGCCGTCACTTAACCCTCCACCTTCATGCGGGGATCAAGAACTTGATATGCAACGTCCACAAGTGCATTGGTCACAATCAAAAGCACTGCGAAAACCAATGTTGTTCCCATGATCAAATCGTAGTCTCGATTGGTAACGGCGGTGACGAAAAAACGCCCCATACCAGGGATTGCATAGAGATACTCGACAACGAAGGAACCCGTTATAAGTATTGCCGTTAGCGGTCCGAGAACAGTCACAACCGGAACTAAGGCATTGCGCAAAGTATGCTTCAATACCGTCGACCATTGCGAAAGCCCTTTCGAGCGCGCCGTCCGCACCCAGTCTTTTTCGAGAACTTCAAGCACGCTGGCCCTCGTCAAACGCGCCAGGTATGCGGCTGGCGAGAATGCCAGAGTAAAAGACGGCAAGATCATATGCCAGGGCGTTTCCCACAATGCAACAGGCAAAACTTTCAACCATATTCCGAATATAAAGATCAAAAATGCACCGGTGACAAATCCCGGTACTGAAATTCCGGCGGTGGAAATGAACATTGCGGTGACATCCAACCACGTGCCCCTTTTTACTGCCGCCAGCGTTCCAAGCGGAACGCCGATGAGCACAGACAGGAGCAAGGCTGTAAATCCGAGCTGGATGGAGACCGGCATTGCCTCACTTAAAATGTCGCGCACGGTTCTATTTACATATTTATAGCTAATGCCAAGGTCGCCCTTCGCCAACCGCGAAAGATAAATCACATATTGCTGAGCAACGGGTTTGTCCAACTGATACTTGGCATTCAGGTTGGCAACAATGGCTGGAGGAAGGTTTTTATCAGCGTCGAACGGACCACCGGGAACCGCGCGCATGAGAAAGAAAGTGAGCGTCGACACTACCAGCAATACCGGTATGGCGGTCAACATTCTTTTTACTACTAGCGCGAGCATTTCGCTTTGGTATCTCCCGTGGTTACATTCTTAAAAGTTGCGTCGGCCAGCCGCCGACTCCCCAATGTTGCATGTGGAGTCCCGCCGTTTGCAGGTGGTTCTATATAAACCTTTCTGAAAAACTGCAGGTCCATGGCGTTGAATCCAATCTCTTTCACCCATGGTTTCACCATTGTGTTCTGCGTCGCCCAATAGAGCGGCACGATTGGGACTTCGTCCTGACAAAGCATTTTGTCGCCTTGAGCATACATGGAGGCGCGTTTTTTCTGGTTTTGTTCTGCGGACGCTTTGTCGATCAAGTCGTCGTAAAACGCATTCGACCACTGCGTGTAATTGTTGCCGTTGTGCGTGGTGAAAACGTTCATGAACGTCTCAGGGTCCGGGTAGTCAGCCCCCCATGTCTGTCTGAACATCTGCGGCGGATCGCGGTGCAGTATATCCAGGTAGACCTTCCATTCGTTGACCTCGAGCTGAAGTTTCACGTTCAAGTTCTTCTTTATTTGTTCTTGTACGGACTCCACAACCAGCTTGGCGTCTTCTCTTTGAGGATATAGAACTTTGGTCGGTGGAAATCCCTTGCCTTCCGGATACCCTGCATCAGCCAGAAGTTTTTTTGCCGCTTCCGGATTGAACTCGCTCTTCGAGTTCTCCTCGTACCCGTCCAAAGCGGGCGGAACCCAGGTGTTAGCGGGCGCTTCGCCGCGTCTAAGAATCTTAGGAAACACGGTTCTATCAATCGCCATCGAAAAAGCCTGACGCACGCGCTTGTCGTCAAAGGGTTTCTTCTTTACGTTGAAACCTATGTAACTGCAGCGCAAAAGCGGCAGGCTGCGATAGAAGGGAGAGCTGCGCATGCTCTCGACATCGGCTGTCGGAAAGCTTCTGTTGTCTATATAGTCGAGCTGATTGTTTTCATAAAGCCCGAAAGCGGTGGCTTGCTCAGGAATCATGAACATCTTGATCTTCTTGAGCCGGGGCGGACCTTCAAAGAATTTTTCATTAGCGGAAAGCTCGATTTTGTACTCGTGCTTCCACAACGTGATTTTGAAGGGACCGTTGGTGACGATGTTTTGGGGCTCCGTCCAGCGGTCGGCAAACTTGTCGACGACATCCTTTCTAAGCGGGCAGGTCGGGCAAAAAGCAGTAAGGTAAAGGAAATAGGCCGCCGGTCGCTTGAGGCGTACGGAGAAAGTCCAATCATCGAGCGCCTTCACTCCAACCAGGTTTGCATCCTTTATCTTGCCTGAGTTGTACTCGAATGCATTTTCAACATCGTAGAGAAAAAAACCGTAAGATGCTGCTGTAGACGGGTTTAGCAGGCGTTTCCACGCATATTCGAAATCGTGAGCGGTGACAGGTTTTCCATCCGTCCAGTAGGCGTTTTTCCTTAAGTGAAATAGGTAATGCTTGCCGCCATCGAGAATTTCCCACTTCTCGGCGCAGCCCGGCTCGCACTTCATGTTGTTGTTGTACTGAGTCAGTCCGGTCATTATGTTGGAAACGACATCGAAGGATGTGGAGTCGGTAGACGTTTGCCAATCAAGACTAGGCGGCTCGGCCTGCAAATTGATGCGGAATGTATCGGGCTCGTAACTGGCGCCCGTGTTTCCACAACCGCTGACGCCAAGCATAACGACCAGCCCAAAAGCTGCTGCCAGAGCGCTTCGCGTCAAATCAGTTTTTGAAAAGCCGAAAAAAATCGAGAAATTTCTCACCGAGCCAGTATTAACTTCCGCTAAAAAACAGCTGATAACTTGTTGAACAATCGCCGCAATTACATGTTCGCGCCGTCTGGACAATCGCGTGTAACGCGCCTCAATTCTAGTCTTATTGACAGTTTTTTACCTAGTTAGATATACTTTTGCTTGACGCCTCCCAGGGGGGCTTTTTGGTCTGTGCGGTTTTTTTTCCGGACAAGCGACTCAATTGTGTTGCGACTCCAGTCGACATATGAGACCGTTTCTTTCAAATCTGCGGCACAGACCGGAAACACTAAAGACAAGATTCAGTTTCGGCTGAACCAACCATTACCAATCGACAATGCAGGCATAGGCTGCAGAAAGCCGGTTGGGAGCAGATAAAGCAAAGGGGTAAAAACCGTGGCCAAGAAGGAAGACCGGATCATCATCACGCTGGCTTGTGGCACTTGCAAACGCCGCAACTACACGTCGATGAAGAACAAGAAGAACGATCCGGACAGACTGAGTATCAACAAATATTGCAAGTGGTGCCGTCAGCACCTCGAGCACAAAGAAACCAAGCGCTAATCTCGCTTTCGGTCGGCGCTCTGGCTCATGACAGAGCCGACAGCGTCGTAGATCTAAGAGGTCAATGGGCCTCTCGGATCCACGAAGGCACCTTGAGTGTCCGACCTGCTTGTTGCTTTGTTCGTGACCTTGCCTGGTCAGATCAAAGCGAATGCGCCTCTAGTTCAACGGTAGAACAGTGGTCTCCAAAACCATCGGTCAGGGTTCGATTCCTTGGAGGCGCGAGTTTTTTAAGGCAAGTCCACAGCTACTTCGGATGACCAAACATATTGATGTCTACAGAGAAAAAAGATAAAGGCACGAAACCGTCAACCAAATTGACGGAAGGCGACGCTTCGAAAGAAGAGTCGCAAAACGCCGCCGAAGCCAAAGCAAAGGACGAAGCAGCTAGCGATAAGAACAAAGACGCTCATAAAAAGAGCAAAGACGAGAAGGGCAAAGGCAAAGATGCCAAGCCCAAAGCTGCGATCGACGACATGGAGATCGAGCTTGGCGAGTCACTCAAAGACATTCGCCAGTTCTTGAAAGACGTCGTCATCGAATTCACCAAAATAACCTGGCCGGGCAGGCCGCAAGTTATTCAGGAAACCTTGAGCGTGCTCTTTCTGGTGGCACTGATCACCGTTGTAGTTCTTGGTTTCGATTGGTTTTTAGCACATGCGGTATTCGGACCGCTCGAGCACTGGGCGAGACTGCACGGTGGCGGAGTGGGGCTGCATCACTAGAATCTTGGGGAATCACAAGGCTGGCTTGGCACTTCAATAGAAGGAAAGTAAGGGACAATGGCTTTCATAAACAGTGACGGACAGAGGCGTTGGTATGCCGTGCAAACTGCATCCGGGCACGAAAATAAGGTGAAGGAGCACATCGAGAAGCGCATCCTGACCATGAATGCGCAAGATCGCATCTTCGGCGTCATTGTTCCGGAAAAGATGGTCACCAAAGTCAAAGACGGCAAGCGCGTCGAAAAGAAAGAGCGCGAGTATCCGGGTTATGTATTTGTAGAAATGATCCTGGACGATGATTCCTGGCGAGTCGTCAGAGAAGCCCCCGGCGTAACCAAGTACGTCGGAGCAGGCAAAAAACCAATTCCCGTGCAAGACGGTGAGATCAGAAAGATATTGAGACGGCAAATGGCCGTCACCGGTGTCAAAGGCAAGAAGCCTGCTGTCATCGATGTCAAGGTGGGCGATTACGTTCGTATTACGGGCGGACCGTTCGCAGACTTTACAGGCGAGGTAACGGAAGTCAACCTCGAACGCGAGCGAATTAAGGCGTCAGTCATCATCTTCGGTCGCGCGACCCCAGTAGAACTGGAGTTCAACCAGGTTATTAAAGTCTAAAAGTGACGCTTTGGATGTCCAATGTGCCATAAAATCAGTAATTCTCGACATATATAGGATCTAGGGCCGTGAAAAAGGTAGTTGGCAAAATCAAACTGCAAATCCAAGCTGGTAAGGCAAACCCCGCACCGCCTATTGGACCTGCTCTGGGTCAGCATGGCGTCAACATCATGCAGTTCTGCAAGGAATATAACGCCAAGACACAGGACAAGGCAGGAACGATCGTTCCGGTAGAAATCACCGTTTTCGAAGATCGCTCATTCGACTTCGTTCTGAAGACACCGCCGGCATCCGAGCTTCTCAAGAAAGCCGCGAATGTCGAAAAAGGTTCTTCTCACCCGAACAAGACCAAGGTCGCTTCGGTTTCCAAAGACAAAATCACCGAAATCGCCAAGATCAAAATGCCCGACCTCAATGCCACAACCATTGAAGCCGCCGAAGCAATGATCAGAGGCACCGCCCGCAATATGGGCATCACAGTCCAAGAGTAAGTACAAAGAAGAACGAAGTAAGGAAGTCGGATCATGGCTAAGCTCACCAAGCGCCAAAAAACCTTGAAAGCAATCAAGGAAAAATACCCAAATCCTCTGAGTGCTGAAGAAGCATTCAAGATTTTGAAGGACGAAAAAACCGTCAAATTCGATCCCACGGTCGAAGTGCATTTCAGACTGGGCATCAACCCCAAGATGAATGACCAGCAAATTCGCTCGACAGTGAATCTGCCAGGCGGCACAGGCAAGGACGTTCGCGTCGCTGTCGTTGCCAAAGGCGAGAAGCTGACCGAAGCGACCGAAGCCGGCGCCGATGTAGTCGGAGCCGACGACCTGGTCGCCAAAATCGGCGAAGGCTTCATGGAATTCGACAAGCTGGTCGCCACCCCGGACGCCATGCTCATGCTCTCCAAGATGGGTAAGATCCTCGGACCGCGCGGCTTGATGCCGAACCCGAAAGATGGCACCGTCACCTTCGACATCGCCAAGACCATCAAAGAACTCAAAGCCGGTAAGGTTTCTTTCCGCGCCGAGAAAGATGGCGGTCTGGTTCAAATGGC
>JAYRNY010001048.1:0-3309 GCA_041911975.1 bacterium
CGGAGTAATTTTCGACTTGGTTTTCGGAGTCCAATACGAGCCTGCTTGCAAAGCGGAGCTCTGAGATTGAAACACAAGGCTTTAAAGACGCCTTGCAACCCTTGCTTGACTATTTGCGCTAAGTCTAAAGACCGCTTGGAAAGCCTTTATTAGTGGCTCTTAGTTGAGGTCACGACTTCCTATCGATTATTTTTGACTGTCATTTAGCTTACTGCTTCAAACACCTCTGCAGTCTATTAAAAAGAACTCCTGCCTTGCCTTTCTGTGTTTCAACCCCAGCGCCCGCGCGCTCGTGTTGACGCACACTCAGCATGTGAAGCGGGTTTTTGGCTGTCGTGGTTGTTTCAACTGAATCTCTAACTTCGTGTCTAGCTAACACCAGAGGAGCCACACACTAGTGTGGTCACAACTATGGAAAACGCAATCGAGCTTCTTGCTCGCGTGCAGTTTGCTTTCACGATCATGTTCCACTATCTCTTTCCACCTCTGAGCATCGGGCTCGGCACAATTCTCGTCGTCATGGAGGGTCTCTACCTCAAGACGAAGAAGCCTTTCTACAAGGACATGTGCAAATTCTGGGTGAAAGTTTTCGCCCTCAATTTCTCGATGGGTGTGGCAACAGGAATCGTGATGCAAGCGGAGTTTGGTACCAACTGGGCAACATATTCGAGATTCGTCGGCGATATCTTCGGCTCGGCTCTGGCCGCTGAGGGTATCTTCGCCTTCTTTCTCGAATCAGGCTTCTTAGCCATCTTGCTCTTCGGTTGGGACCGCGTGTCACCGCGAGTGCATTTTTTCGCAACGCTCATGGTATGCGTAGGCGCTACATTCAGCGCTTTCTGGATCACCGTGGCAAACAGCTGGATGCATACGCCGGCTGGCTTCGAAATCGTACAAACAGCGCTCGGCCCGCGCGCGGTCATCATCGACTTCTGGGCGATGGTCTTCAATCCGAGTGCGATGTGGCGCTTCGCGCACGTCGTCGTCGGCTCCTGGATCGTCGGCGCCTTCTTCGTGATGTCTATCTCGGCATACTACGTGCTCAAAGGGCGGCATCTGGAGTTCGCGAAGAAGTCCTTCGTGATTGCTCTGACGCTGGCTATTCTCTCCACCCCGCTGCAGGGCTTGATCGGCTCCAAGCAGGCGGAGATCATGGTCGAGTACAACCCGTCCAAGATGGCGGCCATGGAAGGCAACTTCAAGACCACCGACCATGCGCCTTTCTGGATAGTAGGCATCCCGGATGAGAAGACCGGCGAGATCAAGTACGGCGTCAAGGTGCCGGGTCTGCTGAGCTTCCTGGCGACGGGCTCTTTCGACGGCGTGGTCATCGGTCTGGAAGACATTCCGGAGAAGGACAGACCGCCTGTCGTCGTGCCATTCCTTGCCTACCACGGCATGATTGGGCTCGGTATGTACATGATGGCGCTCAGCTTCCTGGGCGGCTTCATGCTCTGGCGCAAGAAGCTCTTCACGAGCAAATGGCTGCTGCGCATCTTCGTCATCTCGGTGGCGGCGCCATATCTGGCCAACCAGCTCGGCTGGGTGGCATCGGAAGTCGGCCGACAGCCCTGGATTGTCTGGGGGCTTCTGCGTACCTCCGAGGCGCTTTCCAAAGCGGTTCACGCCAATGCGATTGTCAGCTCGCTCATCATGTTTACGCTCATCTACGCGCTGCTCTTCCTCGTCTTCATCTACAGCCTCGATCGCAAGATCAAGAAGGGGCCGGAGATGCATGATGAGAACGGCGGCACGGGCGGCAATGGCGCTAGCGGGCTCGACAAATACGGCGAGATCAAACTGGACGCAGAACCCACGGATAAGCCACGCAAGTGGCGCTTCCTCGATGGTCTGCGTGAAGCGGACCGCGACAGGCTCGATGCCTCCAAGCATCCGGAGCCTGGTGACGATGAGGCTGATACCAAACGTTCTCACGCCGGAGAAGGCGGCAAGGGCAACGAGAAAGGAGGGACCAAGTAATGGACCTGAACATTCTCTGGTACCTGCTTTTGGGCATCATGTTCACTGCCTATGCAGTTTTGGACGGCTTCGACCTGGGCGTCGGCGTGCTGCATCTGTTCACCAGAACCGATGCGGAAAGACGCGCCATGATCACCTCCATCGGTCCTGTCTGGGACGGTAATGAAGTCTGGCTGGTCACTGGTGTCGGAGCGCTTTTCGGCGCCTTCCCTGATGCCTACAGCACGCTTTTCTCGGGTTTCTACACCGTCTACATGCTGATTTTGCTGGGGCTCATCTTCCGCGGCGTGGCCATCGAGTTTCGCAATCTCGAGAGCGCGTCACGCTGGCGCAGAAGTTGGGACTGGCTCTTCGCCATGGGTTCCATCGTTCCTACGGTGATGTTCGGCATCATGGTCGGCAACTTGGTGGCAGGCATTCCGATTGGACCGGACAAGGAAGTGATAGCCGAGAATTTCTTCTCGCTGTTGCGTCCCTACCCTATCCTGGTCGGTCTGTTCGTGCTCAGCCTCTTCACGCTTCACGGCGCGCTCTGGCTGAACTTCAAGTTGTCCGGCGAACTGCAAACCCGCGTCAAAGGCTGGGCGAAGCGTTGCTTCTGGATCTTCCTTGTCATGTACATCATCACCACGGGCGCCACCATCTGGCTCTACCCGCATATGATCGCCAACTTCGGGCAATTCTGGTGGGCGTGGATTCTGGTCATTCTCACCGGGCTCGCCGTGCTCAATGTGCCGCGCACGCTGCACCTGGGCTATGAGCTGAGAGCGCTCTTGAACGTCGCCTGCATCATCGCCGGCACGTTTGCGCTCTTCGGCATCGGCGTTTTCCCCAACTTGATTCGCTCCAGTCTGGATGCGGCTTACAGCCTCAACCTGTACAACGCGGCATCAAGCTCGTCCACGCTCGGCATCATGCTGATCATGGCGATTGTGGGAATTCCGTTCATCCTCTCCTATACAGTGGGCATCTACTGGGTGTTCCGCGGCAAGGTGGTGGTGGAAACGGACGATTACAAACACTAAGGGGCTGACGCTCCTTGGTGAAGGTGGCTGGTTTTGCCAAAACCACTGACCGGGCGAAAACAGAGGGGCGAACATGAAGGCACGTCAAAACCGTGTCTTTGTGCTTCGCTCCTCTGCTTTTCGTTTTTCCGAGAACTATACTATGTTATGTGGTAGTGCTTGCGAAAAAATAGTGAATACGAGCTTGTCCCATTTGTCGTTGAATTTCTTAGATGACCTCCTTGACCAAGCGTAAAAGCCTGGGCAGGTTTGCGTTGCAAGACGTTAAAACCCCCAAAAGGAGGTCATCATGACTAAATCATCC
>JAYRNY010001049.1:0-6075 GCA_041911975.1 bacterium
GACGACGACTCGGACGAAGCAGCTTGGATTCGCCGGTCACCGCACGTGAGAAAACCAATTTTCGGGCGCGAAGGAGGAAGTGTTTCGATCATTGATCCGGCGAATCCAGAGCACAATGTCGAAAAAGACGGTGTATATGGAAGCGAAGGATTTATTTTGCAGGCGATGCATGAACTGCCGAAGCATAAAGACTATCATCTTGTAATGGGTAGCTGGGTGATCGATGGAGAACCGGCTGGAATTGGTCTGCGCGCTGACCAAAGCCCGATTACGGGCAACACCGCAATTTTCGTGCCGCATTATATAAGGAATTAGAGATTATAGAGATTCCTCAAAACCAGGATTGCGAGCTGCTTTAGAAAAACATCCCCCACAAGAGTGGTGGCACTTTTGCATAAATTGATCTTGACAGCGTGTCAATGATTGATAGAATGAAAATACACAGATAAGTGCGTGTTCTTTTGCGTACCCAAAAGAGTGACCGCACTAGTAGGTTCCTCACCAAAGCGAGGTATCAATCATGCATCTCCCGAACTCTGAAAACTAGCAGGAAACGATTGTGGCTGTTTGTCTCAGCCTCTGCCAGTGCAAGGGATCATGATCTGACAGGAACCTGTGTTCTTGAATGTTCTTCCTAATGCAATAGCCAATCGGTCTCCTGCCTCAAGAGCAAGGATGAAGAACTTGGCGCAACTCATTTGCTGATGCGGTAAAACGCAGAAGCTATATGAATGCGTCGCGGGCTTCCCCGCGCTCTTTTGGAAATCCGTAGCCACAGCGACACACGTTCGTGCATTGATTTGCATGAGCGAGCAGTGAAGCACGCATTAGAGAGGAAAAAAACATAGATGATTGACAATCTGAAAGAAAAGTTCCGCAAAATTGGTGCGCGGGTGAACATCTCTGTAGTGGAAGCTACACAAAGGAGAGGTCACTCCACTTTCAGAAATCCACCTGCGACCCTGAATATTCTCAACGATAAGGACGGAGAATTCTTTCAACTCAATATCCGCAAAGATGTTTCCGACACTCTTGACGTATCCGTACTGGAAGTCGTGCCGAATGACAAGCATCTTGTACTTCTGGCAAGACGAGTCGACGACGAAGGAAAAGTAGTCTCAAAAGATCACTTTCTTTGCGGGCAAGATGAGCGTCATTTTTTCGTAGCTTCTGTTGGAAAAGTTTCCACTGTAGCTGCAGCAAAAGAGTCGCTCAAACCAAAAGAAATCGTCGTCCAGGAGATTGGACTCAAAACGGACAAGCGCAATCGTCGCAAGACAAAAGTGTTTAAGCGTCAAGGAGAATGGTTTTTCCTTCCAGCTGAACTTCGTCCGGATCCGGTCTTCATTCGAAGAGATGAGCCGCTTGTGCGCAACACAGGCAGCAAAGCGCACATTGCAGAGTACGCCTATCGTTCTGGTGGCGAAAGTGTGAAAGTGTGCCGCGAATATCCGAATGGATTGACGCAAGATGAGTACAAGACCTTGATTGAAGACAAACCCAACGCAAAGTTCCTCAACTGGAGGGACATGAAGCGGAATGCTTCGGTCTACGTCAAGGGAAAGATCAGGCATGCCGACCACGCTACTCTGAATCTTGATACATGGCATCGTGTTCTGATGAACACCGAAAGTTTGTCAGAATCCTTTGGCATCACTGTCACGTTTCTCGATTAGCCAGTCTGCAAGCCTGGAATAGTGAGGTCTCTGCGCGCACTCCCACCAGCGCGCAGAGGGGCCTCTAAACCTGGGAGCGCCGGCGGCTCGCCGGCACTTCAAATTCGGTTCACTATCGCTTAAAAAGAAAGTAGAAAACAAACATATGAGTATTCGCATCATAGCTTCTAAGAAAAATTGGATTGAAGGACGTGCTGTCGATCAACTTCAAAAAAGTTTTGAACTGGCTGGCATGAAGGCTGCCGTTGGCATGCCGGATCTCCACCCAGGGAAAGGCGCACCCATCGGTGCCGTTTTTGCATCCGAGAGATTCATTTATCCCCATCTTGTCGGCAACGACATAGGCTGCGGGATGGCTCTCTGGCAAACAGATCTCCGTAAGTCAAAGATGAAACTCGACAAGTGGGTTCATCGTTTGGGAGACCTGGACCTTCCCTGGGATGGCGATCTGGATCAACTGCTTGCCGCCGAAGGCATGAAGATCTCCCAGTTCGACAACACTTTAGGCACAATCGGCGGAGGCAATCACTTTGCCGAGCTGCAAGTTCTGCACAGAGTGTTTGACGAAGAATTATTCACCTCGATGGAACTTAATCCACAAGCACTCTTTCTGCTTGTCCATAGCGGCTCGCGCGGACTGGGTGATTCCATTCTTCGTTGGCATGCAGCTCGATTCGGAGCAAGAGGACTGTTCGAAGAATCGGTCGACGCTGATGACTATATGTGGGCACACGATCACGCTGTGAAGTGGGCACGACTCAATCGCAAACTAATTGCGCAGCGTTTCATGGCAGCACTGGCAACTGACGGCACACCAATCCTCGATGTCTGCCACAATCATGTAGAGAAAGAAACGCTCGCCAATCGCGCCTGCTGGCTGCACCGAAAGGGTGCGGCCAACTCGAATAAAGGAATTCTAGTGATTCCGGGCTCCAGAGGAACTCTTAGCTATCTCGTTCAACCCACCGAAGACCAGAGCAAGAACCTGTTCACCGTCGCCCACGGTGCCGGAAGAAAATGGAATCGCTCCGACTGCCGGGCAAGACTTCACCGCCGCTATTCTGAAGGTAGCCTCAGACGAAATCAATACGGCGGACGCATTATCTGCGCAGACAAAGAACTGCTTTACGAAGAGGCACCACAAGCGTACAAGGACGTCGACATTGTGGTAAGCGATCTCATTGACGCCGGACTCGTCCGCCCGATTGCAGCACTCTCGCCCGTCATCACTTATAAAACCGGCGTGGTGCAAAGATGAACTTTCAAATTCAGATGTCAAACGAGTAAAATAGCCGACACCTGCAAACATAGCGCTACAGCCAAATAACGGAAGTTCGACCTGAGTGAAAGTGGGTAAAAGACTGCAGAATAGACGGAGAAAAACATGCCGCTTTTCCTTAAATCGCCCTTGTACTGGCGATTCCTCGTTCGCTCGAGCCGGCCGGAAAGTTAGTATGGACGCCCCTACCGCAGTAGATGTTGCTTCCATTTTTCTGTTTACAGAGCTTATCACATGCCCTGTGCCACTCGATAGAGCGAAAGAGACATAGCGCGTCAGTCACTTATACAGCACAGACAACTCCTCGCAAACGCTGTACCAGCCTTCTTTTACGGCGTCTTTCGCTGAGCTTTTGCCTGTTCCCATCCAGTGCGAAATCCAGAACTCTCTGTCAATCGGGGTTTTCCACAGCAAGATAGGCAATTGCACCAACTGTTTAAAACTGCAATTTGGATATAGACTATGTTGTCATAATAGTAAATCGGCGGGATTGTGCCGAACCGCCTCGTTTCACGGAGCACCTTCTTATGTTCACAGAAAGAGTCCTTAGATGCTGCGATTGTGCAAACGAGTTTGCATTCACCATAGGCGAACAAGAGTTCTTCCATGCAAAAGGATTAAGCAACGAGCCAAAACGATGCGCAAATTGCCGTGTCGTTACGCGCCTGCGGAGAGCAGGCAGACCCCTCGACACCCTAACCTCTGCAGTATGCGCGAAATGCGAATCAACGTTCATGCTTCCATTCAAACCACTCGGCTACAAGCCGACTTATTGCAACACCTGCTTCCGCGCTTATCGAGCGGAACTGGAAGCGAATAAGCAGACGAGCGCCGAAATAGCACCGACGATTGAAATGGCTGTTTCGGTATAAGGGAAAACCGGCGAGCTGAGAGAAAAGACCACCGCATTGCTCTAAGTACCCGGTTCTCTGAACGGGAGAACTCGAATTGATTCCTGAAAGTTGAACTCCACTCCTGGTATCGATTTCTTAAAATCAGACTGAAAACTATTGGGTCCTGTACTTCCTTCAGGATCGGTCATCCGGAGCGAGACTAAATTTCGGAACTTCCGGATTGTAGGTATGCTGGCTCGCGTGATGTCGCACTTTTCCAGGTCCAAGGAACTCAAATATTTTGCATTGATGAGTAGCGGTAGAGTTTGATCATTCAGGGCTTTTTCTTTCGTCAGATCAACATACGTCAAGCGCTGAATACTACTGATCGTTTTCAGATCATCAACGTCGACACCGCATCCAGCAACCTCCAAACGCACAAGTTCTTTGGAGCTAGCAAGTTTCTTCAAGAGTGACTTTGACCCTTGTAGACCATTTAGACCGACAGCCGTCATGTCCATGAGCCTTTTGAAGCCGCTTACATCCTTGGCGGTAATGTTGCACGCAGCAAAGTTGACTTTTTGAAGACTCCCGATCTTTTCGAGGTACTTGATGTCGTCCTTGTTGGCTGCAGAATTACAAAGATCAACGGATATTAGAGATGTAAACCTCGAAGCATGTGAAAGGAAGCGTCCAGCAGGCTTTTCACAAGAGAGAAACTTGATACCGTAAACTTCATCCGGTCTGAACTTGTCCAGGAGTTTGGGATTCTCCAGGAATGTATCGTTTACCTTTATGGTGAGAGGAACAGATGCAGCTACATCACCCTTCATTTCAAACTCAAGCGGATCAGTAACGTAAGATGAATACATCTCTCCCAAGCTAACCTCTTTTGGAAAGTAAAAGGTTCGCACCTTACCTAATTCTTGAGAGAAGTAACCGGGCTTATAAACAATAGGTGCAGCGACTTTCGGCTTATCAGGAATCTTTTCCAGTTGTCCTCTCTTACTTAATCTCAACTTACTACCGACTTCAATTTCTTCATCGCGGGGCATTGCCGGACCGATAGGTTCAGCAACTTCGGCAATCTGCACAGTTTGTTTCGTTATCATCTGGCCGGCGCCGAGCCCGAGACAAAATGCGATAGCTAACGACAATACGGAAATTGTGGTGTTTCGTACGGTACTGAAATATCCAAATGCGTTTATGACTTCCGGCTTTATTCTCGTGCCGGCAAGATTCAGGTGCATTGTCTCACCGGTATGCAAGCTTTGCTCCAGAGCGACCAGATCAGCAGTCAACAAGCTTGCATTCATATAGCGATCATCTGGATCTTTCTCGAGCAGTTTTTGAACGAGCTGTTCCAGTTGTTCGGGAAATTCAATTCCCAACGATGCTTCTTTTAGAGAAAGAGGTTTGTCCGTCTGATGCCTCATCATCGTAGTCAGCGCACTATCACCGAAAAACGGTGGCGCACCGGTCAATGCCTCGTACATGACGCAACCGACAGAATACAGATCCGAGCGGTGATCGACGGTAATCCCTATGCACTGCTCAGGGCTCATATAGAGCGGACTTCCAAAGATCTCTCCGGTGCGAGTCAGAGTCTGCTGATTGAATTCATCTTGACCTGTCAGTTTTGCAATTCCGAAGTCGACTACTTTTACAGTATTGCTCAGTGTTCCATCTTCCCTAGTAATTATCATGATGTTGGTCGGCTTGACGTCGCGATGGATGACACCAGCTTCATGAGCATAGGCAAGCGCAAATCCGACTTGAACAAACAGTTTTAAGACAACATCCACAGGCAGTCGTCCGTGTTTCTTCATCTCTTCGGCAAGCGTAATACCGCTGACGAGGTCCATCACGAAATAAGGCTGTCCGTCAGGCAGCAATCCGGAGTCGTACACCTTGATCAGATTTGGATGATCAAGCTTGTTTGCAGCGCGCGCCTCATTCTCAAACCTGCGCCAGGAAGCATCGTTTTGCTGCTGGCGATTCAAACATTTGAGCGCATACTCTGTGCGCAAGTGGAGATGCTGCACTTGATAGACACTGCCCATGCCACCACGCCCGAGCAGTTTTATTACTTTGAACTTGTCAAATAGGATTAAACCAGGCTCGAGATGAACCGCCTGATTTACCGCCGATGTCGGCGTAAAGTCGCGAACTTCATTATTTTGTTGATCGAATTGTCCGGCTGCACCGTCACTCATTGCTGTTTTCAATTCTCAAAAGACATCAGTCCTCTGTTTTTCCGCGAAGATATGGCTCCAAACATTTCAGA
>JAYRNY010001050.1:0-5784 GCA_041911975.1 bacterium
AGTGTTTCGATATGTGTAAATAAAACCGGCTTGGTTAGCTGATTTCGGCAGACCAGATCAATGCGGCCCAGTTATTTTCAGGTCAAGCGGTTCAACTTTACGCTAGCCAAAAATTTGCAACACTCTCCGGTGTGCCTGTGAAGAGCATCTGTTCATGAGGGTTTTGAAAGTTTATCTTAAGGTTTTGTTTAAAATTACACGCGTACGCGAGCAATTCTCACCTTCACTAGGTCGGGGAAATTGCTGGAGATGTCGTCGGCCAATCTGTTGTCCGCAGTCACCCAAAACTGGCTTCCCACGAGGATTGAGTGGTTCTTCTTGCCTTTCGGAAAATTGAGAATTACCGGATCTTCGCCCTTGTGCACGTTCAAAATATCTTTCAGCCTGTGCAAGTCTGCAAATGTCTGTTCGGTGGAGAATGAGATGCTGACGAGCGAGGCATCGGCTATGAGCCGCACTGAGTTGCACATCAGTGACAGCCCTTCGTCGTTCTTCTTCGTCTTGGCCTTCACCAAAAGCAAATTCTGCGGCAGCAGAACGTCCGCCGGGATTTTCTCCAGCTGTTCGCCATAGATGACGACTTCTCGCGTGCCAAGCAGGTCTTCCAGCTTGACGATGCAGAGCAGTTTGTTCATCTTGGTGAGCTTCTTCTCGATGCCGGCGGCCAATCCTCCGACAATCACGTTGCTTCCATCCGGAAGATCATTCAGCTCAACGAGCGTGTGTGTCGTCAGCAGCTTGAGACGGTTGAAAACGCGCTTTAGAGGATGACTCGTGATGTAGAAGCCGAGCAGCTCGTGTTCGAATCGCTGTAGTTCGTGCTCTTGAAATTCGCCCGGATCTCCACGCAGAGTCTCATCGACTTTCGCTCCACCTGAGTCGGCGGCAAAATTGAAGAGGTTCATCTGACCGGTAGCCAGCTCCATCTGCCGGCGTTGCCCGGATTCAACAAGGCTGTCGAGATTCTCCAGCGCTTGCCGTCGCGAAACATTGAGGCTCTGGCAGGCGCCGCTCTTAATTAATGCTTCAAGTGTGCGCTTGTTGACTACGCGCAGATCGATAGTTTCGAGAAACTCCTTAAGAGACTTGTATGCACCCTTCTCTTTACGCTTAGAGACAATCTCTTCGACCGCTGCTTCTCCGACGTTCTTAATTGCCGACAGCCCAAAGCGAATTGCCTGGCCGTCCGCTGTGAAGTCGGCGCCCGATACGCTGATGTCTGGTGCAAGAATGTCGATGCCAATAGATTGGCACTCGGCGATATAACCGCGCACTTTGTCTTGATCGTCGGCGACGCTGGACAGTAGCGCAGTCATGTACTCGACCGGGTAATGTGTCTTCAGCCATGCTGTCTGATAAGTCAGCATCGAATATGCTTGCGAGTGCGATTTGTTGAAGCAGTACTCTGCGAACTGAACCATCGTGTCGAACAGCTCGTTTGCCAGTTCCGGTGAGACGGCGTTCTTGGCGCAGCCGCTGACGAAAATCTCGCGCTGCTTTTCCATTTCTTCGGGCTTTTTCTTACCCATGGCTCGGCGCAGCAAGTCGGCTTGACCGAGGCTGTATCCGCCCAGCTTCTGGGCGATCATCATGATCTGTTCCTGGTAGACGATTTGCCCATATGTGTCCTTCAAGATCGGCTCGAGCAGAGGCGTCTTGTAGGTGATCTTCATCTTGCCGTGTTTGCAATCGATGAACTTATCGATCATTCCGGAGTCGAGTGGACCCGGGCGATAGAGAGCGATGAGCGCTGACAAGTCTTCCAAGTTGGAAGGCTTCATGTCGCGTGCAACTTGACGCATGCCTGTGGACGTTTCCAATTGGAATATCCCGGTCAGATCGCCGTTGCTTATAGTCGTATAGACCTTCTCGTCGTCGAGCGGAATTTTGTCTGGATCGATCTCGGCGCCTTTGGTTTCTTTTATGATCTTGATCGCTTTGTCGATCATCGTCAGGTTGCGCAGACCGAGGAAGTCCATTTTGACCAGCCCGACATGGGCGACGTCTTCCATGTAGAACTGCGCGATTACAGTGCCGTCGTTGTTGCGCTGCAGCGGGCAGATTTCTTCCAGCGGGACATCGCCGATGACCACACCGGCTGCGTGCATGCCGAAGGTTTTGTTGCAGCCTTCCAATTGTTTGGCTACGTCAATGACCTGGCGAGCTTCCTCATTTGTTGAGTAAACCTTTTTGAAATCCGGATGCTCCGCGATCATTTCTTTGAGCGGAGTTGGCTTGCCCCGAACTACCGGAATCATTTTTGCCAGCTTGTTGGACTCGGCAAAGGGGAAGTCCAAAACGCGCGCAACGTCTTTGATCACCGCCTTCGATGTCATCCGGTTGAATGTAATAATCTGGGCTACATGGTCCTGACCATACTTTTCAGCCACGTATTTGATAACTTCTTCCCGCCTTTCGATACAGAAGTCAGTATCGATATCGGGCATGCTCTTTCTTTCGGGATTGAGAAATCTCTCGAAGAGCAAGTTGTAGCGAATCGGGTCAATGTTGGTGATTCCCAAGCAATACGCTACTAGTGAACCCGCTGCAGAGCCGCGCCCCGGTCCGACAGGAATACCATGGTCTCGTGCATACTGAATGAAGTCGGCGACGATAAGGAAGTACGAGGCGAAATTCATGTCCTCGATAACTTTCAATTCTGTGCGCGCTCTGGTAGTCACTTCATCTGAAAGCTCAACTCCGTAGCGTGCTTTTGCACCTTCAATGACCAGGTGGTTGAGAAAGCTTTCCGCCGTGTGACCAGGCGGCATTGGGAAAACGGGCAGGCGCGGATCGGCTGCAAGCTTCACCGTCTCCACTTTGTCGGCAATTTCCAGAGTTGAGCGCAGCGACTCTTCTATGTATTCCGTATCCAGGTGGTCGCGGAATAGATACGCCATCTCGTCGCCGTTTTTGATGTATTCCCAGCCGGTGAATTTCATCCGGTTGGATTCGGTGACGGACTTGCCCATCTGAATGCAAAGCAAGCAGTCATGCGCCTGGGCGTCGTGCTTGTTGGTAAAGTGGCTGTCATTGGTGGCGACTAATTTGATGCCCAGCTCGCGCGAAAGTTTGATCAAATGGCGGTTGGCTTTTCGATCCTCGACCTGACCGTGATCTTGAATTTCCAGGTAATAGTCGTCGCCTAGCACTTCCTTGTACCAGGACGCGACGCGCTTTGCTTCGTCGAATTCGTCTTTGAGGATGTGCTGGCAAATCTCCGAGCCCAGGCAGCCGGAGAGAACCATCAGCCCTTCCCGATTTTCTTCAAGCATCTGTTTGTTGATGCGCGGTTTGTAGTAATAACCTTCGAGGTGGGCGCGTGTATTGAGGCGGACGAGGTTTTTGTAACCCTCTTTATTCTTGGCGATCATCGTCAGGTGATAGAGCGAGGTGCGTTTCGTCTTGTCTTTGATGTTGCCGTCGATGATGTAGCCTTCACAGCCGATGATCGGCTTGACGCCGCCCATTTCCTTGCAGGTCTTGGTCAGTTCCACCGCACCATACATGACACCATGGTCGGTAATGGCGACAGCGGGCATATTCTGCTCTTTGGCTTTTTTGACGAGATCTTTGATCATCGTCGCGCCGTCGAGCAGACTGTATTCCGTATGAAGATGAAGAGGTACGTACGGACGCGGGCTCATCTTCTTATGTCTCCTTGGAAAAACTTGCCCAACTCTGCTGTGCAAAATCAGGTGCCGACAATACCCCTGCCGGACTTACTGGAAGCCCAAGTAGGTGTGTAAAGCCAAGCCACTCTGTGACCAGGTACTAGTTATTCTACTTATATTGACGCCGGGTCGCCTACATAGGTGTGTGCAGTTGATCTGTATATAAGGACGTAGAGAGCTGGAAAAAAGTTCAATGTATATACAATAGATATTTCCATGGTCTCGGCAATATTCCTGGAAGTCTTATGCGGTGGCGGTTTTGTTCGTCAGCTGCAAATGAAAAGGGAGCGTTTCCGCTCCCTTTTAACTTTCTCTCTTGGTTGGGGGGTGCAATATTCTCTCGGGCAATAATTAAACGAGTACACCTTTACCATGTGTGCCTGTGCGGGTTCTTGAGGTGCGTCGTCGCGAAACGGCAGCAGTTCTGTGGCTTTCTTTGCCTTCGAAGAATGCTCGGTCTCGAATAATCGCAGCAGTGGCTTCTTCGACTTCTACCTGGGCAATAGCTTGCCGAAACCACATGCGGAGACATTCCCTTTCTTCTTTTGACAGAACTATGTCGTTTTCGAACATATAGCAATCTCCTTATTCGGCCTCAGATCAATAGGAATCTTCCTTCCGGGACTGGGAAGTGATTCGCTTGGCAACCGTGCGGGTCTAGAGTGTTCCGTCGGCGAAAAAACATTGCCTGACTTAATTGGCAAGTCTCTCGAATCCAAGTTCTCCAGCGGCGGACGGCGAGCCGAATAGCGACGCCACCAGAGGTTCATACTTGCATTGTATGGGCTTCCAAGTGGTTAGCAATACTTGACATTTTGTCTTTCGGCTTATAATCAGCTCATCCGAAAAACTGGTATGTGAAGACGCTCTATCTATGCGCTTTTTCACAAGTGGTATTTTTCGAATTTTCGCAATGGACTGCGCGCGTTTCTGAGAAACCGCTAAAGAAAGAGCGCCGAAAACCGCACTCCGTTAATGTTTCGGTGACTGGTCGGCCAATCAATAGATATAGGGCACAATCTTCCAGCGGGCTTTGGAAACGTCTAGCTCTGCTCCGTCGCCTGCAAATTGCATTGCTACAGAGCGGCTGTTCAGATACCACTTCATACCAACGAGAATCCCAGGCAGGCTCAGAAGGGGCATCCAGGCGTTTTCCACTAGCGATATGCCGGTGATGATCACCAGCCAGGCCGATAGCTCCGGGTATTGCACCAGTGGCAGTGGCTTGCCGAGAGCTTTGCTTCCCTCTACCGCGGGTTTTGCGTCCGCATGGTGCACCTTGCCATTTCCATTGCCATTTCCTGATCCATTGCCGGACCCGTCGCTGTTGTGAACGTGCGTCGCTTCCACGACCTTCTCGGTGGCTTTGAGAGGTCTGTAGATTATGCTCAGCCCGAGGAGCAATCCGCCGCATGCAAAAACAATCAGCCCAAGCGTAGAGACGACTATTTGAGCCTCGCTTGTTGTTCCAATTTGAGTTATGGAAATGCGTTTGCAAAGCACAGCCGCGGCTGTATTGAGAAGAAGAGTGAGCTGCATGAGAAGGAAGGCGCGATGCTTTGTAATCACTCTTTTCACCAACTGCAGAAGTTCTTTGAGGTCGCCAGGTTTTTTTGCTTTCTCCTTAATGCCGGCAGGGAAGCGGGAGAGTGTTTTGTAGGCTGCGCCGGCAGTGATGGCGCCGAAAACTATTGCCAGGTTGATCAGGATGCGTTCATTCCAGCCCAGCACGTTGATGTGATGCAAGGCTCCCCGGGTCATTGAAATAATTGGGAAAGCGATGGTCAGCGCGGCACAAACCAGCCCGCCGAGGATGCTTCGCCAGTATTTTGCGTCTTTGAATATGTCTTGCAATACGTCTGTGAGTCCGAGTTTCAAGATTGGAACGAATCAATTCGTTAGAGGTATCAATTGGCGGCTAAATACAAGGTATCAGTTCAGGTCAATTGATGCGAACCCAGGAGCTTCAAACTGAAGCGAACCAGCTCTTCTACGTCGTCTGTTGTCCCTTCTTCTCTGGCTTTCTTCAAGGCCATGCTGATTTCCGTAGCCGTATAGCCAAGCCCTTCCAGCATCGCTTCCACTTCTTCTTCCACTCGAGAGGTGGCTC
>JAYRNY010001051.1:0-8592 GCA_041911975.1 bacterium
CCTTGAGAATTTGTTGGAAAGGAACACCTGCGGATGCCTGCTCATCCTTTTTGTGCACCATGCCATCGGAGTAAACCATCTCCTTCTTATCGACGCCGAAATACTTACTATCTTTTGTTTTCACAGCAGCATTGAGCAAATTCCCGATCGCCTTTTCGACAGCTTTGGCAACAGCAGGAATAAGAGACGCCGTTACCATAGAGCCGCCGGAAAGCGGTCCAGGAGGGAGAGATGAATCTCCAAGCACGACTTCTATTTTGTCGAGACTTAGACCGAGTTTGTCCGAAAGGATCTGGGCAAGAACAGTGTATGTTCCGGTGCCGATGTCCTGGGTGCCGGTCACGACCTTTGCTTTCCCATCGTCTCGAAATTCAACGTTTACTTCTGCCGGCCACCTCTCGGCCACCCACGATGCACCTGCCACACCCCACCCGAGCGTCAGTCCGTTGCGTTTCATCGAACCGATCTTAGGATCGCGCTTACTCCAGCCAAATTTTTCGGCGCCGATTTTGTAGCAATCAATCAAGTTGCGGGAAGCGAACGGAATATCCAGGTCTTCATCCTTCTCAGGCTCATTAACAATGCGCAACTGTACAGGATCGATTTCCAGCTTTACGGCCAGCTCGTCGAGTGCAGACTCTGTGGCGAACAATCCGGGAATAGCGCCTGGACCACGCATCGAAGTGGGGGTGCCGATATTCCGTCGGGAGAGCGCGGAAGTAATACGGACGTTCGGGCAACTATACAAGTACTTCGTACACTCGCCACAATTCTCTCTAAAGTCATCGAGAATTGACGTATGGTTTAGATAGTCGTGCTGAATGGAAGTCAACTTACCTTTACTGTCAGCGCTCAGTCGCACACGCTGCTCAGTCCGCGGGCGATGACCGGCAGCGTGAAACGCCATTTTGCGGCTAATGACAATTTTGATCGGCTTGCCCAATTTTCTGGCAAGTTCAGCCGCAATGGCACTCTGGGGCCATGGAGTAAGCTTGCTGCCAAATCCAGATCCAAGGAACTTCGAAAGGACTTTGACGTTTTCGGGTTCTACACCAAGAACCTGCGCAATTACATTCCTGTGGTTGAAAACACCTTGAGTGGTTTCGTACAGAGTAAAGGTGACTCCGTCAAAAGTAGCAACGCTGGCATGCAGTTCAATAACGCAATGTGTTTCCGCCGGTGTAGTGTATGTGGCATCCACCTTTATGGAAGCTGCGTCAAATGCTTTCTGCGCATTTCCACGCTCGTTTTCAACGCTCACTTTAGTGTCGGCGGTAAGTTTTTCGTCGACGTTTGGCTTCTTTTCGCTGTATGTGACCTTAACTGCCTCGGCTGCGGCAGTCGCTTGCTCGAGTGTTTCAGCAACTGCCACGGCGACATATTGCCCGTAGTATCTGATAGTGTCGTCCTCAAATGGAGGGCGGTGCTCGTCTGTAAATGCGCTGAAATCTGAATTGGGGGCCATGCGAAAGAGTTTTCCAAAATTGGAGCGATGGAAAACTCCTTTCACTCCGGGCATTTTTTCCGCGGCTGACGTATCAAGCTTGGCAATTGAGCCGTTGCCGATGGTGGCGCCCACTGGTACCGCGTATAACATGCCCGGCAAATTGCGATCGGAGGTATAGACCGCGCTGCCTGTCACTTTGAGAGGACCATCGATGCGATTTGTAGCTTTTCCGATGGGGGAATTGCTCTTTTCTTTGGTTGCTGTCATTTTCGGAATCTCGCTATTCTGTATTCGTCAGGAGGAGAAGTTCGGCTTCAAGGAGCTGCGCTAATTAGAATCTCAAAATCAGGAAGTTGCCATCTTCAGTGCATGCACTAGGCACCGCTTTGCCAATTCGATCTTGAATTTGTTTTGCGATTGAGGTTTGGCACCATTCAATGTCTCTTCGGCGGCTTTGCGGAAACCGGCTTCGTTGACGGCAGCGCCTGATAAAACCCTTTCGGCTTCGACGGCTCGCCATGGCTTGGTAGCCACACCGCCAAGAGCAATGCGAACCATGGACAATTTGCCACCATCTACCTCCGCAATGACTGCTGCCGACGACAGCGCGAATTCGTAAGAAGCACGATCGCGCAGCTTCAAATAAGTAGACTTGCATCCGGCTGGCAAACCTTTAACCACGACATGCGTAATGAGGTCACCAGGCTTCATCACATTTTCAATGTGCGGAGTAGAGCCAGGCAAAACGTAAAAGTCGTTAATTGCCACTTGCCTCTCGCCGTCCGGACCATTGATAACAATGGTGGCATCGAGTGCCATGAGGGCAACGTTCATATCCGATGGATTCGTAGCAATACAACTGTCACTGGTGCCCAGAACCGCCATCGTTCTATTGTCGCCTTCAATCGCCGGGCAGCCGCTGCCAGGCTCCCGCTTGTTGCATGGGTATGCTGTATCGCGATAGTACGCACAGCGAGTTCTTTGCAACAGATTGCCGGCGGTCGTCGCCATATTGCGCAGTTGCGCTGAAGCACCCGCCAGTATCGCCTCGGATAAAACGGGAAAGTGACTTTTCACATACGGGTGGTTGGCAAGATCGGAATTTCTTACCAGCGCTCCGATTTTCAGGCCGCCATCACGGGTGGTTTCAATCTTGTCCAGAGGCAAGCGGCTGATATCTACCAGATTATCAGGTGATTCAACACCAAGTTTCATCAAATCAAGAATGGTCGTGCCGCCGGCAACATAGCGAATATTTGCGCCTTGCTGTGCAGTGTCACTAGATGCTCCTCTCTTGATGGCATCCGACACTTCTGACGATTTCGAATATGCAAATAGTTTCATCGATGACTTTCCTTAGCCCTTTTGCCGCACTTGCTGAATTGCCGCGATAATGTTCGGATAAGCGCCACATCGGCAAATATTGCCGCTCATGGCTTCACGAATATCATCCACACCGTGACCGCAAGGTTCGTGCAAAAGTGCTGCCGCAGACATGAGTTGACCAGAGGTGCAATAGCCGCACTGATAAGCATCGCAATCAATAAAGGCTGCTTGCAATGGATGCAGATTGTCCGGTTGACCAAGACCTTCGATCGTCGTTATCTCATCGCCGTCATGCATAACTGCAAGAGTCAGGCAAGAATTCACACGCCGCCCGTTCACATGCACGGTGCACGCACCGCACTGCCCATGGTCGCAGCCTTTTTTCGTGCCCGTGATATTGAGGTTTTCCCGCAAGCAATCCAATAGCGATGTGCGCGGGTCGAGTCTCAGAGAATGCTTCTTCTTATTGACAGTCAGTGTCACCGCGACCGCGCCGGCAACAGGGGCCACTGAATCAACCACTTTTTCCTCAGCTTTCATATCCTCCGCCTTTGCTCCATGCGGCAATGTTGCAGCCGCAGCAATACCTGCCGCCCCCAAATTTCTGAGAAATGATCTGCGCGTGACGCCCTTACGCGCGGGCTTAGGCTGCAGCTCATCACCCTCAGGCTTATCCTTGCCAGCCACCTTCTCTCCTTCCCACCGGCAACGCATTTCTATGAAAATAGTGTGTTCGCAAAGATACCGCACTTCCCTTTTCAAGATGTGGCGAAATCAGGCTCCGGTAGATAAAATCCGCTCCCAATCCCGTTTTTAATCTGATTTTGATTGTCACACAAGAGGGGTCGACATACTTTAGCCTGATGCGTCGGAAAAGGTCGTCCAAGTCCTTTTTCCCTGAGGAGCATCAGGGTTTCTATCAGCTTTATTTTGGAACCCCCATCGGTTCGGTGATTGCGGAACTGGTTTGCGCTTTTAGCTGTTCGATAACATCATCGTCACACTTGTGGCGTATGAATATTGTAGAAAAGCCGCATGCGGCTCCCTTCCAAGAATAGTCACAAGAACGACCCAATTCAGAGCAAGACTATAAGCCTCCTCCCCCATACCTTCACGGAGCGCCAGACGATGCTAATGCGCCAGCCTTGGCACAATTCTTACTACGCAAACAGATCAGTACGGGCAATTGCAAGATTTGCATTAGCGCTGCTTTTCATAGCGATCAGTCAGCAACCTGTTTTTTGCCGTGAAGAAACACCAGACATGCCAAGCCGCTCTCGCGTGAGTCAGGCATCAATTCAGGACCACTATGAAAGAAGATTTGCTCAGCTCAAGGAGCGCAAAATCAAAGCCCTGCAGCTTTTGGTTCAAGACGGCTCAGCACCGGCCACCACTGTTCACGGCAGCAGTCCGCTTGCCGGCACGCGCGCATTAAGTGGATATAGAGTCTCAGCCGCCAATTTGTCCAAACCGGAATCAAAAAAGACAAACAAGTCTACTGTTACTTACGTTCAGCCTCCTGTCACTTATGTATTCCAGGCCGGACAAGGATACGGGGTGCAATCACACTTCGGTCCTCCTCAACCTGGAGACCTTGTATTTCAATTCGATCCCGGCGGCGTTCTCGTAGACAAAGATCTGCCTTCCGGTGTCGCCAATGCTGTTCAATCGGAAAGTCATTTCAACGGACTGGGGGTCAGAGTGACAGACACCGCAGCCAAATTGATTCTTGGCGATGTAACACAAGCATTCAATGAGCGTGCGCTCAGTCCGGACCGCTGGGTGAAGGCTGCCCAAACCGCTATGCAAGCCAATCATCAACTGACGGCCGAATCAACGACGAAAGCAGCCGATCAAACTATAAACGCAAATATGATGTTATTCCGAGGTCATCTCATAAATGTTGCAAATGAAGCTGTTGCAGGAAGTGATCCGCTCGGAAGAATAGTCGCCAAGCTACAGCTTTTCTGGAGAACAGTCTATCTGCCGATGTCCATACTCTTGCTTTTGCTTGGTGCAATTTTGACCTTCGCCAAAGTTATAGTTCAATACGGATTCAACATATCCTCCGGCGAAGAGATATTGACTCCGCTTGCCGGTCCACTCAAGGCGATCACGGCAATCTGCCTGATTCCGGCAACGCAGCTTATCATCAGTTATTCGATAGACATCGGCAATTCACTTACCGACACCGTGCAAAACGTCACCAACAACGCCAATGTCACCGCCTGGCTGAAGGACCAGGGGGCGCAAATAATCAGTTCCGACGGAACAACTACCGCCGATCAAGCGGATGCCGCCAATTCCGGCGATGCAAATGAGTTGATGAGCCGCATTCAAGCCCGCCCGGTGTCGGAGCAAACAATGGGTATGCTGGCCGGTTCCATACTGTTGATGACCACTCTGGGAACGTCTGTTCTTCTGGCGTTCCAGCTCGTTTTCATGATGTATCTGTTCCTGATGGGACCGATCGCCGCGGCGCTCTATACCTGGCCGTGGGGTGTCTCAAAACTCTTCAAAGGCGTCTTCAGCAGCTGGCTCAACGCGGTCATCAACCTTGCCCTCTGGCGTTTCTGGTGGTCAATCCTGGTTCTGGTCATGGACGCAAGAGTGAGATGGCTTAGAGACGAAGGCATTTACCAGCCAAACAGCCCATGGGAACTGGCAGCCATTATTTGCTTTCTCGTTCTTCTGGGCACCGTTCCTTTTATGGCATTCCAGTTCAACCCCGGCTCCTTCGTGGACAAACTGGTCTCCGAATTCGGAGGAGCCACCAAGAAGTAGATTCAGGCGAAATATGTAAGGGCGGCAATCATGAAAGAATGCCGCCCTTGTCCCGCAAAACATGGCGACGAACGGCGCCTTTCGTATAGACCTGAAAGAGAAGGGACGGCTTGCATGCCGCCGCCGAAATCCCACAACCCCCAGCCAGGTCTGGTTTTACCCAACAAACCAGTGTTAACAGGTCGATAACAACTTAGCGACCGAAAAGCCGTATAAAGTAATCAGCCCAACCCCTTCTCCCCCTAGCACACCCGCCCAAACTGCCCGCCCCATTCCAGTCAGACGCAAATCCATCCAGCTTGCGGCTAATCCAGACCAAAATGGTCCATTAGTCACAAGAACGACCATTTCGAAAGCAAAACTATAAGCCTCCCCAACCCCATAACCTTCACGGGCAGGTTCAACACCCATGCAAAAAAGTACTGCATTAGCGATTTTGGCAATTTGCCTAACATCCTTTATCTGCTTAGCCTCGGACCTGCCAGCCAGCGGTCAAGGAAACGACCCCACCAGTAACACAGTGGCACCGGCGCCTGGCGTCGCCAACGGAAAAATCGGCATAGACCGGGACTACAAGCTTACCGTCAAAGACATTCAGAAGCTGTACAAGCAATCAACAGACGGTATGACGAGCAGCAACATTACGCAAAACCCGGCCACCATTATGTATTCGACGGGTCCGGTTGTGCCGCTCAGCAGCCTTCATCTGTCGCCGAATGCACAGAAAATGCTGAGCACCGGTGTTCCTACTAAAGGTCTGCCTTTGACTGACACTGCATTCAAAGCTCAACTTCTACAGGCTCAACAACAGTTGCTGTCACAAATTTCCGATCCTGTTCGCAACATCCCGAGAGAGTTGGCACAAACTCTGGCAACACAAACTATGTTGGGAAATTCGGCCGCGCAGGTGGCAACAGCGCAAGCTAACACTGCAATCAACTATGCCGGAAGATATCTCATCAACTTCACTGCCAATGAAGGAAACGTATGGAATCGCCTTCGCGACAACATCTTCGTTCCGATTGCGATTTTGCTTCTTGTTCCGGGAGCTGTCTTGACTCAAACCAAAGCCATGATGGCCGCCGGCAATCCGGTAATTGAAACTGCCAATCCTTTTGAAGGCATCTTGCGCGCCATTATCGCAATGTGCTTCATTCCAGGTTCATACCTCGTCGTCAACTACGGCATAGACTTCTCCAACTCCATCAGCCACACCATTCAAGATGCATATAGGAGCCAGTTCGGCGGCGACATGTACGCTGATGCATTCATGGCAGAGCAACGCGCTTTTCCGTCCAGACAAGCAGCCGAAAATATGAACGGGCTGTCCGGAATATTCCTTGGTGCCACTCCAATTGGTGGCAATCAAGTAAGTGGATTCGCGCAGTTGGAAAACGATCTGATCAAGAACAAAAGTTTCAACGCCGACGGCACTCAGGTTGCGACAACCGGTCTCGTAGACGAAGTTCTGCCTGCCAGCGCGGTCTCAGCCCGCATGGCGATATTCGGCACCAACATGCTGGTCACATCTGTTTGGGGCATTCTCTGCGCCTTTCAACTAATCTACCTGCACTATCTCTTCCTGGTCGGGCCGATCATGGCAGCCATCTGGGTTTACCCCATCAAGCAACTGCGTGAAGCTTGGCCCAACTGGATCGCCGGCACGATCACTCTGTGCTTCTGGTCGTTGTTCTGGAACACCGCCATTCTTCTTATGGCACTTTTCAAAGATGCAGATTCCACCGGCACATTCATTATGACTGCCCTCAACCTGCTCGCCACAGGCAGTGTCAAATATGCATTCGATTTCGTCGGACTGGTAAGCGAAGCCGGTCAGGAAGCAGCGAAAATCGCCCGCACAGGCAAGAACGAGCAAGGCGGAAACGCCGCCTCACCGGTAAGCAACACTACAGAAAAGTTAAAAACCCTGAGCGAAAACACCAAAGAACATTCGGGCGGTGGGCTGCTCGGTGGTATCACCAAGATTGCCACCAACTCACTTATAAATGCCGCCGTACCAGGAGGCGGACTCGGTCTTTCGCTCGGCAGCCAATTGCTCGGTGGTGCGCTGGGAGGCTCTAAAGACAGCGGTTCGTCCAGTGGTTTGGGCGGCGCGCTTGGCGGATTGGGTGGACTCGGTGACCTGACCAAAGGATTGGGAATGCCTCCCCTGACTTCTTCGATTGTTGGCGCAGCATTTCCTCCCGCAGCCGCGCTCGGTGTTGCTGGAGCAATGGGCGTACTGGGCAAAGACGAAATTTCGATGCCGCCTCTGGCTGGCGCAATCGGCGGACCGCTCGGCGCAATCGTAGGCGCTGCAGAATCTGCAATCGAAGGCGATGCCGTTTCCCATAAGAAATCCGGTGGCATCGGCGGACTGCTCGGCGGCATCGAAGAAGTCGTCGATGGTGTAGAAAAAATTACTGGCAGCGTTGGTTCCCAAAATAGTCTCGGCAGCTTGACCGCCGCTGCCGGTATTACAGGCCTTGCCGGCCTGGCAGTTTCCGCTGTAGCGGAAGGCGGTTTAGAAGCGCATACCGGCGCCAGCGGCGCAGGCAAATCTCAAGCTCCTGCCGTAGCGAAAGGTTTGCCTGGCGTCTTTGGCGCCGGCAGCGCATCGGGGGGAAGCACTATCGGCGCGCAGTCCGCAGCAATGCGTGCAGCAGCAGCCGGCTCGGCATTCGCAGACGGTGGCGCCAACTCTTACGGCGACGTGAAGAGACTCTTGCACAATCTGGCACATGCCACGGGAACACATGAGACACCAGCAAGTGTTTTTGCATCTGAGTGTGCTGGTTCAGAATCTGCGACAGGGTTAGAACACACAGCCGTCAAGCTCGATGTCGACGACGCCGACTTTAATTTCGCACCGAAGGGAGCCCTGGCGATTGCGGCATCAATGAGTCAGGTTGGTCTCCCTCCTGCGGCGCGATCCATCTCACACCCTGCTTCGCACACGAACTCGCACTCCAATTCGATGAACAACACCCAGACAAGCGCCCGCGTGCATGGTGGCTCGCAGTCCGCAGCGACTA
>JAYRNY010001052.1:0-10649 GCA_041911975.1 bacterium
AACCGACGCCAGTGAAAAGAGAAACCTTCGCCTGGTCATGTGCGACAGGCTTTCCAGCTTTTCTTGATAAGAGTCGTACGGGTCCAAAATCTCGCCTTTCAGGCATTCTGGTCTTGAATTCGACCTCGCCCTGGTGCCACTACGTGCGTACTGCATCACTTTATAGTGCATGCGGTCCCGTTAGCCAATTCAAAAGACGAGACCGTGCATAGTTAGTTACTTTTTAGGCCGCAAGCCTGTCGCATACTAAGGTTTATCTGGATGTATACTTTTTTGCCTGCAGCGCATCGTTGCGAGCTCTCCTTCGAGGAGAACTCCTGCGTCGGGGCGAGTTTCATCGAAAAAGGAAGAGTTATGACCATGACCACGGAAACAAAACAAGAGCTGGACGTACTTGAGATTAAGAAGCTTTTGCCGCACCGGTATCCTTTTTTGCTCCTCGACAGAATCACTGCAATTCAGCCGGGACATAGCGCTGTCGGGTACAAGAATTTGACTGCCAACGAACAGTTTTTTGAAGGACATTTCCCTAACAAACCAATCATGCCTGGTGTTTTGATGGTCGAAGCACTTGCTCAATTGGGATGCGTGGCCCTCTTGAGTCACGATGACTTCAAAGGGAAGTTGGGCGTATTCACAGGTATCGAAGGCGTCAAATTCCGTCAGATGGTAATTCCCGGCGACAGACTTGATATGTCGGTGGAACTTTTGAAGCTTAAAGGACCACTGGGCAAAATGAGAGGCACTGCCAAAGTCGGTGACAAGATTGCTTGCGAAGGTGAAATAAGCTTCGCCATGATCGATCAACCGGCTGAGTAAATGGTCTGGAATTTGGAGGCAAGGCGGGTCGATAAGGAATATTTTCATGGTAAGCCAAACAATGTCCATTCATAAAACTGCCATCATTGGCGATGGCGCCAAGATCGGCGAAAACGTCGAGATCGGACCGTATGTCGTCATAGGTGACAACGTCACCATCGGCAGGGGAACAAGAATCGGACCGCATGCGGTCATCGACGGACACACGACAATAGGCGAAGAATGCAAAATATACGCCGGCGCGTCAATTGGCTTGCCTCCGCAAGATTTGAGCTACAAGGATGCTCCCACCGGAGTGATCATGGGCGATCGGTGCACTGTTCGCGAGTACGTAACCATTCACCGTGGTTCTAAAGACCCTATGACCACGGTCGGCAATGACTGTTTCCTCATGAATTACGCTCACATTGCTCATGACTGCAAGGTTGGCAAAAACGTGATCATGGCCAATGGCACTACCTTGGGTGGCCACGTCGAGGTTGGTGATTACACCGTTTTCGGCGGACTGGTCGTGTTCCACCAATTTGTCCGCATCGGCAGGTTCAACATGGTGTCCGGCAACTCGGGCACTCGGGTTGATTTGCCACCCTTCGCTGTCACCGACGGAAGGCCCCTCTACGTGAGAGGAATAAACGTAGTTGGTTTGCGCCGCGCAAAGATAGCTGCCAACATTCGAACCGCTATTAAGGAAGCTTACCGCTTACTCTATCGCTCCGATCTGAATATCGCCAATGCCTGCCTCAAAATCGAGGAAGAAATCGAGCAGTTTGACGAAATCAAAGAAATTGTCAGTTTCATTCGCGCCAGCAAACGAGGCGTGGCGCGTGGAAACCTGGGCAATTCATACGATCTAAGCAGCGAAGAAGACGGAAAAGCCGACTAGCAATTCGTACTATTTAAATATGTAGGCGGAGGGATCTTGTCAGGTGGCGAGCCGGCAGGTACTTCTGTGGACGGATGAAAGGCTGCAAATGCCAGCCTGTGGATGCCTGGCTTGGACGGGAAGGATATCCGCTAAAGTGCTAGAGTAAGGTTAATCGACGCGCCGGTAGCCATTTTTGAGTTCTCCAACTACTACTTCGTCCATTTCTGAGTCCGAAGAGACTGTGTCTGGGTATGCGTCTCTCTTTCGGAATAAACACTTCATGTGTTTATGGATAGCGCAGATTTTTTCTCAATTTGCCGATCGGGCGGTATTTGTTCTCTTTGTGGCCGTGCTCACAGCACAGGAAACCGCCAGGCAAGCGGTGCAAGGTCATCCGACCATCGGTGCTGCAGAATTGACCAGCTGGTTGTATGTTGCATTCACAATACCGGCGGTGGTGCTCAGTCCGTTTGCCGGAGTTTGCGTAGACCGCTGGTCCAATCGTTCGGTGCTTGTCGTATCTAATTTGATCAGAGCGTTTTTTGTGGCTCTGGTGGCTCTTACCTGGGTCAAACAATATCCAAAAGTGGCCTTCACATTAGCCTTTTTGATATCGATAGGAGCGCAATTTTTTGGTCCGGCTGAAACTGCTTCGATACCACGGCTGGTGAAAAAAGAAGATCTATATTGTGCCAACGCTCTCTTTTTTACAACGATGATGATTGCGCTTGGCTTTGGCTTTGCTATAGGCGAGCCGATTATCGCGCACACCGGTATTGGTGGCGCACCGTACGCGGTTGCAGGTTTGTTTCTCATAGCTGCATTCCTTCTTCTGGGCATAACGGACAACAAACCGCATAAGCAAGATCGCGAACCCTGGTGGGAAGAGTTGCGCGTCGGCATCGCCTACATAGTCGACAGCCCGCCGGTGTTTCGAGCCATTCTCAAGATCACCATCTTATTCAGCACGATTATTACCCTGAATATCATCGCGGTCGCTTTGGTGGAACAGGTCATGCATTTGCAGCCCTTCCAATTCGGTTATGTAATTGCAGCGGCCGGTCTGGGAATGATGATCGGAAACTTCAGGGTCGGCCATCAGGGCCCCAATGCCTCACCCCGATTGATGGTATACGGGGGGTTTTCCGGGCTTGGTCTGACTATGTGCCTGCTTGGCAGTTTGGGATTCATACAAGATCATTTGTTTCCTCTGGTAGGCATGACAGGGGTCTGCTTCAACGGCTGGTTGATGTTTGTGCCCTTGCTGTTTGCTGCCCTGCTGGGAGTCAGTTGTGCTTTCGTGGCCGTACCTACTCAGGCATCCCTGCAAGCTGCGGTGCCGGAAGACCTGCGCGGTAAAGTGTTTGGCGCGCAGAACACAGCCATGTCGGCCGCCTCGACGATTCCAGTAATTCTCACTGGTGTTTCAGCAGACAATCTTCCGGGTGGCGTTTCGACAACTCTATTATTGTTGGGCGTGCCTACCTTGCTTACTGGTCTGGTGCAAGTTTTGCGCGCTATAAAAGATCCGTCGCTGCGCTCGAAACTTTAATTGCAGTCATACAGTTTGATCGCCAATTGTTATTGCACTAAATGGCACTAAATAAGGTGGCAAGCGTTTTTTTATTCGCTCGAAAGGCTGATAAAAACAGGTGTTGCCAATTGTCGATGCTTTCCGCTTTGCATCGCCGCCGGTATCACCCTAGAATTCACTTTGAAAGTGCCGCACAGCGAAATTCAATATGCGCCGGTATTTAGATGAGATATAGAACTTGAAAACCGATCAGTTATCACACAAACATTTTACAAGGACGTCAATCGCTGAAACCCAAGTGGAACAAGGGATTGCGGGATTTCTAGCGTTTTTACATTGTTGGCGAAAACATGGACGCGCCCAACAAATTAGGTAGAATTGCTTGTGTCCCAAGACCGCTGGTCGGGGAATTAGAGAACGCTTGCTAAGAGATGGAGAAAAGCATGATTAAAAAGTTAGCCTCCTCGTTCTTGCTAGCTTCGGTATTTGTCGGCTCCTTGGTTACTCCATCGTTTGCCGGCGACGAAACCACTTTCCAGAAGATCGTATTTCTTCCGGTAAGAATGGTCGGATCCGGAGTGGGCACAGTCATTGGAGTGCCGCTCGGCGTTGTCAAAGATGGCAACAGAGGCGCTATCAAGTCGACAAAATGGGTTGCTGGTAAGCTCGGCAACGAAGATGGAAAATATCATCAAATGTTTGGCGCTATCGTCGGTGGTCCTTTCGGAGCAATCGGCGGCGGCACCTACGGTATTGCTGATGGTGGATGGCATGGAATGAAGACCGGTTTTGACAAGCCGTTCAGCAAAGATGCCTTCACTTTCAAAGATGAATAGGAAGACTTAGGAAAGTCGATGAGACCCCTATCAAGTCATTAGGTACTTATGAGGGTGGTTCGATGGTGAGCCATCCTCCCTGCCAGGTGGAAAAACATGACCAAAAGAACTCTCGCGATGTTAATTTCAGGAGCGCTCGCTCTGGGAACGGCTACCCCGTCGTTCGCTGACGGCGATGGTCCTGTTCACAATATGGTTGGATTGGGTGGGGTAACAACCGGTCTGCTCATCGACGTTCCGGAAGGAATCGTAGTTGATTCGCTGTACCGCGTACCTATGAAGTGCCAACGCACTTTGGCCGAGCACTTTGGTGATTCCAAGGGCGCTGGACAAAATATCGCAGGTGCTTTGCTTGGTTTCCCGGTCGGCTTCGTATGGGGTATCCCTTACGGCGCTCTCCATGGTGCTAAGCATGCCTTCTCGAAGGGCTGGGAAAAGCCTTTCAGTACTGAATCGTATTTGGTTACCGAAGAGAAGTAGTTACTAGTACTGCCTGGCATCGAGCCAAACAGTTTTGACGGGCAGTCTGGAAAATGGTGGTAAAAAAAATGAAATCAATCGGTCGTATCGTATTTTCGGCGTTGGTCGCCGTGAGTGCAGTAGCTCCTGCTCTCGCGCTTGACTACGAAGCTAAGCCAGTTATGTGGTGCTTACAAGCTCCATTCAGAACTGCTGGTGCTTTGGAAGGCGCCTTGGTAACTGGTCTTATTAGTGGTCCAATCGACGGCGGCTATCATGGCTTCCTGAAAGGAACGACTCACTGGGCCGGCAAATTCGGCGATGAAAAAGGCTTCGGACAAATTGCGGCTGCAGTTCCAGTATTCGGAACAGGCGGAGCAATTGTCGGTGGCACAGTTGGCGGATTCCATGGCTTTGAACATGGCTGGAGAAAAGGCTGGGAAAAGCCCTACAGCAGATGGTCCTATCTCACCATGGAAGAGAAATAAGCCCCCCTTTGAACCACTTAAATAGGAAAGATGGTGAAAATAATGCGTAAGAAGGTCCTTTCCTCGTTACTTTTGGCGGCTGGTCTGCTTACTTCGGTAGCAGCTCCTAGCTTTGCCTATCCAGAGCGCCCTGAATCGGCGCGTGTTTATTATGAAATCGCTTACTTCCCTTGCCGCTTGGTCAGTATGGCCGTAACAACCATTTGGGATGTTCCGACCGCTGCATTCCAAGATGCAATCAAAGGCGCGATTGGCGGCACCAAGATGGTTTCGCGCAACCTCGGCAAAGAAGACGGTGCCTATGAACTGGTAGCCGGAAGCTTGGTCGGCGGACCTGTAGGAATCTTGGCCGGTGGTCTCTACGGAGCCAGACATGGTTTCTTCTACGGAATGCACCATGGATTCGTTGGCTATCCGAGTCCCCACTCCGGCAGCCACAGCATGATCTTCCAGGGTAAAGGTTTCGTCGTTCCTTACGACGATAACTACTAAACCCGGACGGTTATCGAAGCACCACCAAAAAACTGTTTGGCTCTTTGAGCAAGCATCGCCCGAAAAGGTGATGCTTGCTCTATGTCATTTAAATACCATTTTGGTATCCAGACAATAAAACCCGGATTGTGTCTCGATTTAAGTAGCTGGAGAGACAGTTTTAACAATCGCGGAATTGGGCATTTCAGAATTGATCTAGATCCGCGCCGGGGAATGGTTACGGTATTTCAAGACTGGTAGGGCGTTTCGCCTGGTAGACTAAATACTGACCCCTTCAAACCCGCCTTTCCCAGGAAGGCTCAAGCATTTTGCTGGTTTTTCAAGAAACGCTGTCAGGAAAGTCGTCAAGAAATGGAACTAATCAAAGAGAGACGAGCAGGTCCCAAACGAATTGGTGAGTTGCTTGTGGCTGCCAATGTAATCAGGCCGGAAGTCCTGATGGAAGCGTTGCAAATCGCCAAAAAATCGACGACGCCACTGGGCCGGGTCCTGATGAGCATCGGTGAGATTTCTGAAAGTGATTTGCAGGTGGCAATTGAAGTGCAGTCCCTGCTGAGAGAAGGCGTCATTGCCAACGATTTCGGTATAAAGGCGCTCAATCTTGCCTGCAAGAGCAAGATTCCTCTTGAGGAATCCTTTCGTCGTCTGGGCTGGCAGCCTCCGCAGCGTGAATCTCTGTCGTCCAACGAATTGGGCGAATTGCTGCAAGCAGCCGGCGTTGTCACTGCGGAGAGGATGGAAGAAGCAGTAAGACAGAGCCATGAGAACAGTCTTCCAGTGGGCCGCTGTCTGGTACTGAACCGGGCTGTTTCTCCGGCTTTGCTGGCTTCAGCGCTGACCGCGCAGGTTTTGTTGAGGGACGGAAAAATCAGCCGCGAGCAAGCCGTAGAAGGCTTGCGTTCGGCTTCTCGCAAGCAACAGAGTATAGAAGAGTCTTTGCAGCAAGTCGGCGCTTATAAGCCAGGCAAAGAGTCAGTCAGAGTTGGCGACTTGCTGACCTCTGCCGGCATCGTCACGGAAGGTGACAAGATAACAGCGGTCGAAGTAGGTCTGGAAGAGCACAGGCAAATCGGCGACGTGCTCGTTCAATCAGGCATGATATCCAACACCACTCTGGAAGAGAGTTTGAAACTGCAAGAGCTGGTCGCCCAGGGGCATCTCAATCCCAGTCAGGCAGCCGAAATTTTGCGCACGGCACATACCAATGGCGTGACTGTTCGCGCTGTTCTTGAAGAAAAGCTGGCGCGCAAAGAGCAGATCGACAAAACAAACACCGTTATCGAGTTCCTGCAGCTTTCCGGCATTCTTACGGAAAACGACATGATCAAGGCAAGAAGCCTGTCGCAGCAATTGACTGTCAGCCTCGGTGAAGTCTTGCTTTCCACGCAAATGGTTGATCAACGATTGATTGACGCTGCCATTCAGAGCCAGGATCTGGTCAGGGATGAGATTCTTCGCCCAGAGCAAGTGGCGCGCGTGTTGCAAATGTGCGCTAGAACTGGCTTGGATTTCCATGAAGCACTAAAGCAGGTCGCCTGGGATACTCCGGAGGATGTCACAGACGAAGCGAGCGCCAAACAGAAGTCCTCGTGGATGCTCAAACTCTGGTCCAAGGTCAAAAAGGACTAGTTGCCTGGAGACCGCCCCGCCCGGTATCCCCGCGAATATATGCACTTTGACACTTTAATCATGGGCGGCACTATCTATGACGGCTCCGGCGGGCTTCCGTACGAAGCAGACATCGGTTTGCGCAGCGGTATCATCGTCGATATAGGCAATCTCAAGTATGCCGATGCAACCTTGAAGATTGACGCTCACGGTTTGTGCGTCTCTCCTGGCTTTATAAACATGCTCAGCCATGCTACGCGAGCACTTTTGCACGACGGTTTGTCTGAGGGTGATATCTGCCAGGGCGTGACCTTGGAAATAATTGGAGAGGGCGTATCGATGGGTCCTCTCAACGATCAGATGGCTAAAGAAATGGCTGACGAGCAGACCGACATCAAATTCACCATCAACTGGCGCAGCCTGGGCGAGTTTCTCAACCGTTTGCAATTGAAAGGAATTTCCACCAATGTTGCTTCCTTTGTGGGCGCCACGACTGTACGCGAGTACGTGCTCGGTCAAGTAGATAAGAAACCTGATGAGCGCGAGCTTTCCATGATGCGCAATCTGGTCTCGCTGGCCATGTCGGAAGGGGCAGTCGGATTGTCGTCCGCTTTGATTTACGCACCGGCCTGTTTTGCCGACACCGATGAGCTGGTCGCTCTGGCTGAGGAAGCTGGAAAGCGGGGCGGCATCTATGCCTCGCACTTGCGCAGTGAAGGCGACAATTTGTTGGAAGGCGTTCGCGAACTGATCAGTATTGCCAGCCGTGCCAAGTTGCCATGCGAGATCTATCATTTGAAAGCGGCCGGGCAGCGCAATTGGTCCAAAATGGAAACAGTCATCGATGAGCTGGAAAAGGCTCGGTCAGCCGGTCATCGTGTGTCAGCCGATATGTACCTGTACACGCGTGCACATACAGGACTTGATGCTGCGATGCCTACTTGGGTGCAGGAAGGTGGCTTGCAAGACTGGATAAAACGCTTGCAAGATCCTCAAATTCGCGCTCGAGTGAAGCAAGAAATGCTGAGCGAGAATCACGATACATCGAACTGGGAAAACGGTTACATCCACGCTGGACCGGAAGGAATACTCTTGGTCGGGTTTAAGAGCGATGCTCTGAAACCGCTGATGGGCAAGACTTTGAAGCAGATTGCCGACGAGAGAGGAAAGGATCCTGCCGATGTGGCGATGGATCTTGTTGTCGAAGACGGGAGCAGAGTGGACACTGTGTATTCCTGGATGAGTGAAGACAATCTCGTAAAACAGCTGCAACTGCCTTGGGTTACATTTGGCTCTGACGGCTCGTCTATGTCACCGTCAGGCGAGTATTTGAAATCGCAAACGCATCCACGCGCTTATGGAAATTTTGCACGCTTGCTTGGTAAGTATGTTCGAGATGACAAAGTGATCCCCTTGCCCGAGGCGATAAGACGGCTGACAGCCCTGCCGGCAGCCAATCTTGGACTGCTTTTCCGAGGAAAGATCGACCAGGGGCACGCCGCCGATATTGCCATTTTCTACCTGGCAAAAATTCGCGACTCTGCTACTTTTGAAAATGCACATCAACTTGCAGAGGGCATGGTACATGTTCTCGTCAACGGAGTTCCAGTGCTGCAAAACGGCAAGCACACCCACAATAAGCCCGGTCTTGTCTTGCGCAGGCGTATGAGTCACCGGATGATCTGCTGAGACTTTTCCAGGTGTTTCGATGCGGGCGGCCCAATCGATATTGTTTACGCCATGATCTCTCTGGCTCGCTGCTTTTGTTCCCTTTGCCCGGGAGGCTGGAAAGTTAGAGCCGGAGAGCGGCACTACAGGATGAGTTGATTTCTGTTCAGAGGGTCTTCTCAGGGGGCAATCGTTGTCATCCGTGCCAGGGTACGGATGCGTGAGCATGCTTTAATTCATTCGTCGCGGGACGATATTCCTGACACTGCAAAAGAGAAAAATCTTCGCTGATGCGGGCTGGGTCATCTTGCAGGTATCTGGTTATGCCGACGAGGAACGTACACAACGCAAAGGATCCCAATACGATGCCGATCGCAAAAAGGAAAATGAGAGCAAATGAAGTCATACGCACTGCCTCCTTGTTAACGGGTGCGCTTCGTTAGAGCTTGGGGAAGCAAGCTTTCGCAGGAAGCGATAGAGAGAAATGTAATTGGGTTATCCGGATTTCATTTTGCCTTTCCATGCGTGAGCAAACTGTGACTAAGGCGCCGGAAATCACGTATTGAGACGGGCGGCGTTTTCAAAGCGGTCGGCAGCATGCTTTTGTGGCGGATGAAAACAATCGCCCTGGGGACCTAAAGCTTTTAAACGCCCAAAGTAGCCCAGTCCTTCCATTTAATGTTGCTTTGGAACTGGCTTCTAAAACTCAAAGTGCCAAAGGGGTGGATTTTCAGCAATTTCAAAAAAATTTTGCATCTCCTCCTAATTCCAATTCGAATCCGGTTAACCAAAATGTGAGAGCCACCGAGGTGTGAAAACATGAAAGCTGTTCTTTCGATGATGCTGTTGGTTGTAGGACTTGGATCCTTTACCTCGGCCGCTCAGGCTGATGAACAATTCCTTCCGCGCGGCGGATGGGATGGCAACAATGTCAGAATCTCCGCGCAAGGCAGCAAGCTTTTGCCGCAAGCTAAAGAAACCTCCATTCGCGGCGGCGGATGGGACCTAAATAACCTTCGCCTTTCGGCAACCCAGACAAAATTGCTCCCGCAAGTCGAAGAAACATCTATAGGCGGCTGGGACCGCAACAATCTTCGCGTATCGGCAACTCAAACAAAACTGCTCCCGCAAGTCAAAGAAACTTCTATAGGCGGCTGGGATCTGAACAACTTGAGGATTTCCGCGACCAGGATGAGTTTGCTCGAAGCTCAAAAGTAGATAAGAACTAGGGAGAGGGCACCGGATTCGGCGTATGGGCGCCGTTATTGGTGGGCACGACCTCGCTCTGTGGTGTCACTGCCGGACCGATACTGGACCCATTTGAGGGGCGGGCTCAGCGATCGCCGGCAGATGAGCCATTTAGTGCTTTTTTGTACCGTTCTAAAATTGCCTTGCAGTCTGGATTGTCGCGTTGCGACTCTGGCAATGTCTCAATTGCCGTAGCTGCTTTCTTCAGCATTACTGTGCTTTCGGCATCGTGGTGCATCCTGTGCAAAAGCTCTGCTAGATTGGCAAGACTGGTCGCGTAGGAGACGCTGTTGCCTGTCTTCAGCTTTTCTCTAATGGCAAGAACGAAAGTCTGCCGTGCGTTTTCCAGCTCATTCATCTGCGTGTAGTAATAGCCGAGCTCATCCAACGTGTCGGCAAGATCAGGATCTGGGTGCTGACCAATTGCCGTATAGATGGCAATGCTGCGCAGAAGCAGAACGCGGCACCCCGCCTTGTTGCCCGCAGCCGATTCAATCTGCGCAAGAGACCTGAGTCCGCCGGCCAACTCTCTGCTACTGGCACCGAAGACAGCCTTTCTGATTTGATTGGAGTCTGTCTGTGCTGCTCTTGCCGCATCAAATTGTTTGTCTGCAGCAAGCGCATTGGCGTAG
>JAYRNY010001053.1:0-12605 GCA_041911975.1 bacterium
AGCTTGAAACGACCGAGAACAATTTCGATGGCTCTGTTCGCAGGTCGGTTAAGGATCTGAAGACGGGCGAAGATAAAATCACCTCGACGGATAAAAGCGGACAACCAATAAAAGATCGCAGTGAAGAACGACTGGTTCGTGACCTGAAGGCAGAACTCAACGCAGCAGCTAATACGGAAAGATTCTCCGGTGCTGTAGGCGTCGCCAAAATCGGCGAAAAGGGTATGGATGTTATCTACCAGGGAGCGCTGGGCGACGCCAATAGAGAGACGGGCGAGACGAACAATATAGACACGCGATTCAGACTGGCGTCTATGGGCAAGATGTTCACCGGCGTGGCCATTATGCAATTGGCCGAGTCCGGCGCACTGGGCAAAGACGGCATCGACACGAAACTCTCCGATGTCTTCACGGGCGATCTGGCCGGGGTTTTCAAAGACCGCACGAAACCGAATGGAGAACCACTTACCGTTCGCGATTTGTTAGAGCATAAAGCCGGGCTTGGCGACATGTTCGGAAGTACCTTCGACCAGCACAAAGACGATCCCGATTTCAGGACGCTGGATGGTCAAATCAATCGATTTATCAAAGATGGAAAACCGCTGGGCGAGCCGGGTGAAGACGGCAAGCTGCCTAAAGCAGGGGAATTCTCATACAGCAATTTTGGCTATCTTTTGTTAGGCAAGATCGTCGAAGAAAAGGCACGCACACCGGCCGGTCAGCCGTACAAAGACTATGCGGACTATGTCGAGCAAAACATCTTCAAGAAAGCCGGAATGACACGCAGCGGTTACGACCCGGAAGACAGATGCCTTGAAGGTCGCGCCAGGAACTATATGGACGATGGATTCAATAGGTTAAAACCCGCTGACGCAACACTTCCCGCTCGAGGTGGCCCCGCCGGCGGTGGCTACTCAACTGTTCCAGATCTTCTGAAGTTCGGGCAAGCTCTCGCCAACGGATCACTCTTCAACAATCCGGAAACAGGCAAGCAATTCCTGGCTGACGGCGGCAAGATTCATGACTTTGCTAACTACGGGCCGGGTCGTTTCGACGAAGTCAAAGACGGAGTGCGTTCTATCTTCCACCACGGCGGCGCTGAAGGAATGAATACTTCCTTCCGCTACAATCCGGAAACCGGCTACATCTCCGTCGTTCTATCTAACATGGGCCCGCCTGCTGCCGAGCACATCGACAATTACATCCACGACCGCATACCACGCAAGTCCTCAAAATAATGTTTACCAACCAAAGTGACACCCCTATCGCCAATGTTCCAGCTCGCCCCTTCGAAGCAACGGAGAGCCAGGGAGCGAATGCATCAGGCGGTTTGAATCTGAGACCTGGACTAACCGAGCAAGTCCCGGGAACGGAAGTTCGGAATGGACCGGCATCAGATCGTGAAGAAGCTCTTTTCCATGGTGGGTTCACTTTTGAACAAATTGCTCCGCTGCCGGGTTTTGGCAGTTCATCTGTTTTAACCCAGCGTGATGTTAACGACATGGCCAGAATTTTGGTGGACGACAAGCAGGCTCAAAGCATTCAAAAACAAGCGGCGCGCAGCTAATTCAAGACGGTCGACGCATGGCGTCGCCCCCACGATCACATGACTGCGGCGGCTTGTTCTTCGGCGTGGTAGCTGGAACGTACGAGGGGGCCGGAAAAGACATTTACAAAACCCATTTCCATGCCGATGTCGTGCATGCGTTTGAAAATATCGGGATGAACCCAGCGATCCACAGGCAAGTGGTTCAAGGTCGGTTGCATGTACTGGCCGAGAGTGACGAGATCACATTCGACTTTGCGCCACTCTTTCAGTACTTCGATGACTTCTTCATCTGTTTCACCCAATCCCATCATCAAGCCTGACTTAGTAGTCATGCCGAAATCTTTGGCGCGTCTAAGCAATTCCAAACTGCGCTCGAATTTGCCTTGCGGGCGAACCTGTAAATACAAGCGCGGCACAGTTTCAATGTTGTGATTGAGCACATCCGGGCGAGCGTCCAGAACAGTTTGGAGAGCATCCCAATTGCCGCAAAAGTCGGGGATCAGAACTTCAATTTTGGTATCCGGACTGGCCGCCCGGCACTCACGGATGGTCTCCGCCCAGACGGCGGAGCCGCCGTCTTTGAGCTCGTCTCGATTGACGGAGGTGATGACGGCGTACTTGAGATTTAGCTTGCTGACAGCTTGCGCCACGCGGCGGGGTTCGTCCAGGTCAAGCTCGGTCGGGCGACCGGTAATGACATTGCAGAAGCCGCAGCTGCGCGTGCAGATATTGCCCAGGATCATGAAAGTGGCGGTCGAGCGCGACCAGCATTCCCCGCGATTCGGGCAGGCGGCAGATTCACAGACCGTGTGCAGGTCGTGCTCTTCGATCAGACTTTTGACGTTTTTATATCCGGCGCCCGTGGGAAGCCGCACCTTGAGCCAATCCGGCTTGGACTGCTTGCTTGGAGAACTGTCGGTGGTAGTCACGGTTGCGCCTTTATCTTTCGTTCAAGTTTCCGCTCAGAAACAGCGTTCTTAGCCTTTTCTTCACCCGCAATTTTATTGCGGTGGCGGTCCTCTATATGACATACTTCTAGGCCTTAGCCTGAATGTCTAAGCGAGGATCGTCAAGCAGGCGGAATTCTAGCAGCTTTCGCGCTAGATAAGCCGGTATTAAACGACTTCAAGGTTGACCGTAATTTATTGAAACCCGATAGAGCACAAGGACGCGGTAGGAAAGACCATGCCCAGAAAACCAATCGAACTTCCCAAAATTGAGTACCTGTCCATCCTCAACGAGCATGGCGAACTCGACAAGGAGCTTGAGCCGAAGATCGACCCGAAGGGTCTTATCGAGATGTATCGATACATGCTGCTCGCCCGGCGCACCGATGAGCGGATGCTCCTCATGCAGCGCCAGGGCCGTTGCGGAACCTTCCCGCAGTCGTCCGGGCATGAAGCCATCTCCATGGGCTCCATCTTCAATATCAATAAAGACGACTGGCATGTTCCCGCGTACCGTGAACTGGCCGGCTTGCTCTGGCGCGGTTGGCCTCTGGAGCACATCCTTCTTTACTGGAACGGCTTCGAAGAAGGAGCCAGCCCGCCCGAGGGCGTTAATGACCTGCCGGTTTGCGTACCTATCGCTACACAATTGCTCCATGCTGCCGGCATCGGCATGGCAATGAATATCGAAGACAGAGAAAGCGGCGGCAAGAAGAAAGAGAAGAAAGTTGTAATGACTTATTTCGGCGACGGCGCCTCCTCGGAAGGCGACTGCCACGAAGCGCTCAACTTCGCAGCCGTGTTCAACGCACCTGTTGTCTTCATGTGCCTGAACAATCAATATGCAATTTCGGTTCCGCTCTCCAAGCAAATGAAGAACGAAACCATCGCCCAGCGCGCCGTTGCTTACGGCATGCCAGGAATAAGAGTGGACGGCAACGACGTTCTGGCTGTTTATCAAGCAGCCAAGGAAGCAGTCGAGCGCGCCCGCCGCGGCGAAGGTCCGTCACTCATCGAGTGCCTTACCTATCGCGTCACCCCGCACACCACCGCCGACGATCCGAAGCGCTACCGCAACGAAGAGGAAACCAAAGAGTGGATGCTGCGCGACTCGCTGCCGCGTTTTGCGAAGTACCTGGTACAAAAGGGCGTCATGACCGAGAAGCAACTTGCTCTTCTCGAAGAAGAAATCGACACCCAGATCAAAGCAGCGGTTGCAAACGCCGAGCAAATGTTCAAGTCGGACGAATTGCTCAATCCGCTGGCAATGTTCGATCACCTTTTCGAAGACATTCCGCCTTACCTGCAAGAGCAGAAAGACGAACTGCGCGACCACTTCAAATCCAAAGGAAAAGATTGGTCCAATCCGCAAAAGAAAAGCGCTAAGGCACCGGCGAGCACTCGCAAGTAGAGCCGGCCCGTTCTCGGATAAGCGTCGGCGGGCAGCCGACACGCCAAGTTTTCAATTAGGAGAGATTCAAAATGGTTGAGATGAATATGGCTAAGGCGATTAACCTCGCGCTCCTCGAAGCCATGACAAAAGACCCCAAAGTCATCGTGATGGGCGAAGACGTCGGTCCGGATGAAGGCGTCTTCCGTATTACCGAAGGTCTTTACGCCAAATTCGGCGCCGACCGCGTCATCGACACACCGCTTGCAGAGTCCGGCATCATCGGAACAGCAATCGGCATGGCCATCTACGGAATGAAGCCGGTCTGCGAAATCCAGTTCTCCGGATTCGACTATTACAACTATCACCAATTGGAAAGCCATGCGGCGCGTTTTAGAAACCGCACTCGCGGCAGACTGACGGTGCCGATGGTGATGCGCGCTCCTTACGGCGGCGGCATTCGCGCTCTGGAACACCACTCAGAAAGCCGTGAAGCGATCTACGCTCACACCCCGGGCTTGAAAGTGGTTATTCCTTCCGGTCCGAGAAACGCTCGCGCACTGCTGCACAGCGCTATCCAAGATCCGGATCCGGTCATCTACTACGAACCGAAAGCATGCTATCGCCTGTTCCGCGAGGACGTTCCGGAAACTATGGAAACGCTGCCCATCGGCAAAGCTCAAGTAGTGAAGCAAGGCAAAGACATCACTCTCATCTCCTACGGCGCCAGCATGAGAGCCACTCTCGAAGCTGCCGAAACGCTCGAAGAAGACGACGGCGTCAAGGCTGAGATCGTCGACCTCCTCTCCATCTGCCCGCTCGACACCGAAACAATCGTCGAGTCGGTTAAAAAGACGGGACGCGCGGTCGTCATCCACGAAGGTCCGCGCACCTGCGGTCTGGCTGCCGAAGTAATTGCCAGGATCAATGAGAAGGTCTTGATGTACCTCGAAGCACCGGTGGTCCGTGTCACCGGCTACGACGTGCCGATTCCTTACTTCTCGAAGGAACAAGCCTTCCTGCCTGACTCTGACAAAGTGCTCAACGCAGCAAGAGCAACACTCAGTTTCTAAATTCGTGGGGGCGCATAGCATGCGCCCTTCTTCGATTTTGAACCTGATTCAGAGAAAGAACCAGTTCACAAACCAGTTTTTCGGACAGTCAACCCAGAGAAGGACAACATAGATGTCAGTTGAGTTCAAACTACCGGACCTTGGAGAAGGCATTCACGAAGCGGAAATCATCGCCGTCAAAGTGAAAGAAGGCGAAACGGTCAAAGAAGACCAGCCCATTTTGGAAGTGGAGACAGACAAGGCCGTGGTCGAGATACCGTGCCCGGTGGCAGGCGTAGTCGAGAAGATCAACGTCAAAGCGGGGCAGTCGGTGAAGACCGGACAGGTGATGATGTCCTTTATCACGGACGGCAGCAAGGCACCCGCCAAGGCTGAAGAAAAGAAAGAAGAGAAAAAAGCAGTCGGCGCGCTGGCAGCCGGTGCGGTCACACCGCAAGCTCGTACGATGGGCGGTTTCGAGGGCGGAAACGGCAAAGTTCCTGCCGCACCTGCAGTTCGCAGACTGGCTAGAGAGCTGGGTATCGACCTCACTCAAATACCGGGCTCCGGTCCTGCCGGACGCGTTTTGAACGAAGACGTGCGTAGCTACGCGGCAGGAAAATTGGAAGGTCACTTCCAGAGTGCTCCACAAACAACACAAGCTCAACCATCATCGAACAGCGCACAGTCTACTTCTGCCCCAGCAAAGGCAACCGGCGTCCCGCCTTGCTCTTTGAAGGACAAGTACGGCGACAGCAGCGCAGAAAGAAAACCGCTTGATGTCGGTGGTGGTGGCGGATTGCCGGCGGCAGATTTGCCGGACTTCACCAAGTATGGTGCCGTCGAAAGAGTGCCGCTCAAATCAATCAGAAGAAAAATCGCGGAGAACATGACCATATCGTGGTCGCGGATTCCTCATGTGACGCACTTCGACGAAGCCGACGTCACATCGTTTGAACCTTTGAGAATCAAACATGATCCCAAGGTGAACGAGCAAGGTGGCCGTCTGACACTGACAGTTTTAACTTTGAAGGCAGTGGTCAGCGGTCTCAAGAAATATCCTCAATTCAACGCCAGCCTCGATGAAAAGAACGGCGAAATCGTCTTCAAGCACTACTTCAACATCGGTATTGCTGTGGCGACAGAGCGCGGTTTGATCGTCCCTGTAATCAAGAACGTCGACCAGAAATCAATTATCGAACTGGCCCGCGAACTGAAAGACATCGCTGAAAAAACCCGCACAGGCAAGATCGAACTCGATCGCCTGCAAGGCGGAACATTCACCATCACCAACATTGGTGCAATCGGTGGAACCAGCATGTCTCCAATGATCAATTATCCCGAGTGCGCGATTCTCGGTATGGCGAGAGCTGCCGACAAACCGGTAGTCAGACAGGGCAAAATCGAAATCGGCACTATCATGCCTTTGGCGTTGTCCTTCGACCACCGCATCGCCGATGGTGCCGAAGCGGCATATTTCGTCCGCCATATCATCGAAAGACTCGAAGACCCATTCACACTGCTTCTGGAGGCATAAACAATGGTTGTAGGCGAGATGGTGCAAGAGGTCGACCTCGTCGTTCTGGGCGCGGGACCGGGCGGGTACACCGCCGCATTGCGAGCTGCAGAACTGGGCATCAAAACGGTGCTCGTCGATGCCATGCCCAAGCCGGGCGGCGTTTGCCTCCACATGGGCTGCATTCCTTCAAAGGCATTGCTGCACGCAGCAGAAGTGATTAACACGGCAAAGGGCGCCAGCAAGTTTGGTCTGCATTTTGCAGAGCCCAAATTGAACGTGGAAGAATTGCGCACCTGGAAAACATCTGTCACCGACAAGCTTGCTCAGGGCATCGTCGGCATGTGCAAATCAGGCGGTGTGGACATCGTTCATGGTCAGGCGAAGTTCAACGACTCAAAGAGCCTGCGTGTAGATTGCCCGGGCGAAAGCGCCATGCGCATCAAGTTCAAACATTGCATTCTCGCCACCGGCTCCAGACCGACGGTGATCCCGAAACTGTTCAAGAGTGAAAATGACCAAAACTCTTCTTTCATCGTCGACTCCACCGGCGCACTCAATCTGGAAACAGTTCCAAAATCACTGCTCGTCGTAGGCGGCGGTTATATAGGATTGGAAATGGGAACCGTCTACGATGCGCTCGGCGCACAAGTGACGGTCGTTGAAATGACCGATGGGCTCTTGCCTGGCGTTGACCGCGACCTGGTCAAGCCGCTGGCTACTCACCTCGCCGGCAAATTCAAAAATATCTTTCTTTCCACCAAAGTGCTCAGCCTGGAAGAAGTCAAAAACGGCGTCGAAGTGACCTTGGAAGGCAAAGACGTTCCCGAGAAAATGACCTTTGAGAAAGTCTTGATTGCTGTCGGCAGACGTCCCAATTCCGACAATATCGGGCTAGAAAATACTCAGGTCACCATTGACGCGCAAGGCTTTGTCACTGTCGATAGTCAGTGCAGAACTTCCGATAAGAAGATCCTCGCTATCGGAGACGTCTCCGGTCAGCCGATGTTGGCTCACAGAGCAATGCGTCAGGGCATGGTCGCAGCCGAAGTCTTGGCGGGCAAACCCTCATCATTCGACAATCGCGCCATTCCTGCCGTGGTTTTCACAGAACCGGAAATTGCCTGGGCAGGCATTACCGAGACCGAAGCAAAAGCACAGGGCAAGGAAGTCGGCGCCGCCAAATTTCCATGGTCGGCATCCGGTCGCGCCATGACTCTGGCAGAGCCGATCGGTCAAACCAAGGTCATCTTCGACCCCGAAACCCAGCAAGTGCTGGGCGTAGGCATGGTAGGACCGCGGGCCGGTGAACTGATAGCCGAAGCCGTCGTCGCCATTGAGATGGGCGCCGTGCTCGAGGACCTGGTCGTCGCCATTCACCCACACCCGACATTGTCGGAAACGGTGATGGAGGCTTCGATGGCTGCAATCAGCCGCCTGGAGCGCAAAGCAGCCCGCGACATGGAAAAGGCCGGCAAATAGCTTATCGAATTCTGTGAAAATACGTGAGGCTGGGGTTTCGGAGAACCCCAGCCTGTTGGTCAAGCGGGTATATTTAAGAACTGGGTCCCTGCCCTAAAAAAGGCTGAAATTATCAGCCGTAGCTTTATTTATAAGAATGCTTAGTCATTTTTCAAAGGGGGCATAACCTAGGAGGCGTTTGGGCGGATAAACCCTTGGAAATCCTCTCGGGAAGGAGCACGCATGTCTAGCGAAGAGTCCGGCAAGTCCGAAAACTTTGGCTCTGCTGCGAATTTGATGATCGAAGCGCTGGACAAAGCCAGCAAAGAGCTGGAAGGGACGGTCGGAGACTGTCTGACGCAGGTCAGAGAGCACTCAGAAGGGCTGGAGAAAGCTCTGGCTGGAAGGCTTAAGAAGTTTTTCGAGCAGTCCGGAAATTTATTGGACGGGCACGTAGACGACCTGTCCAACAAAAAAGAAGAGTTCATCGAGCGGTTGATGGAGTTCGAGCGCACCGAGCTGGAGACCCTGACCGCCACAGCCAAGGAAATCCGCCAGCAAGTCAACGCCAAGGCGCAACAGGCTACTGATTCGATAAATCGCCTTGTCGAAGAGCAGGTCGCAGAGCTCAAAGCCTACATGGGCGAGCCCAAACCTATCTTGCACGAGATTGTCGATGCCCGTCTGGAAGTCGTCAAGGAAATCGGGCGCACCTCCAAGGACAAAATAGAAGAATCCGAAAGCGCGCTGGAGAAAGTCATCTCGGAGCGCGCCGAAGAATTCGACCGCAGCATTGCAGCTGTTGTCGACCAATCGAAGCATGCAGTAGAAGACAAGCTGGACGATCACAACCGCCAGTTCGAGAACAAAATCAACTCGGTGATGACCGGTTTGACCGATGCGGTCACGCGAGCTGGAGACGAACTGAAAGATAAAGCGGTCGAGGGGCGCCAGAAGGTAGAAGCGGCTTCCGAAAAAGGTCGCGATCGGCTCTTTGCCAATTTGAAGGAATTCAGCCGCGCTCTCGAGGAAATACAGACATCTTTCTCGGCACAATTAAAAGCTGACCGTGAAGTTCAGGAAGGCGTGCATAAAACGAAGCTCGATCGCAAGGCACAGGAAGTCCGAGAAGAAATAGAACACATCTCCAGCGATGCGTCGACAAAGATCGCCGCCAGCCACAAGCTCTTTTACAGCTCGCTCAAACGCCTGGAGAAGAAGTACTTCGACCGGATGGACAGACTCTTTTCCCGCTTCGAATCGGCTCTGGCGCAGGAAGGCAATCTGACTGCCGGCAGCAAACCGCAAGCAACGACTGAATTGCGCACATTGCTCTCCTCTCGTTTGCAAGCCAGAGGAGACGAGGTAATCAAATCATTCCAGCGCCATGTCGAGCAAATCGAAAGCGAATACTCACGCTCGAGCGCCGGCTATCACGACCGCATCGAGAACATCAAGGCAAGTGCCGTCGAGTCCATGGAAAAGCAAGTCAAATCCTTGAATCAGGAAATGGACAGAGTGACGCGCAATTTCAACAATGGGCTTTCCGATTTGAATATCGAATTGCCGCAAATCTCTGAAAGAGGAAAAGCCGCAGCTCTGGCTGTGAAGGCGTATCGCAGCGCCATGCTCTCTCTGGAAGGGGACGATTAAGGCAAATACTCGAAGAGATCGAAAGGACTGCGCGATAACGAAGTTAAGGAGTGATTGATGACATTCGGCGGCAAGAATCTGCAAGAAGTCTACGACGGCGGCTCCAAGTCCATGACGGAGCTGGAGGCGGAACTGAAGGCCAAGTTGAAGAAGCTTGTTGACTCGCATGCCGATGGACGCCGCAGCGACGAAGAGAAAGCCATAGGCAAAGTCGAAGAGCGTTTTGCCGAGTTCGAAGCAGATTTGCGCAAGGTTATGGATGCAACTGTGCAGCGCATCAAAGCTTCCATGGAAGAAGAAATTAGCGAAACAGAAAAGCACGTGCAGGACCTGAACAGCGAGCTGAAGTTGGTAGCGGATAAGCTGCGCGGCACTATCGTCGACCTGAAGCGCACGCATGAAGCCTCGGTCAATTTCATGTCGGAAACAGCAACCGACGAATTCGAAGCATCGGTCGAAGAATCCCAATTGGAAATCGAGAAACAGGACAATGCCGCATCCAGGCATTTGAAGGCGCACGGCACGTTCGTGATGAACTCGCTGCAGCAAAAGCTGGATCACTGCCTCTGGGAATCAAGAGGCGACGAAAAACAATTCAGCGGCGCACTCTTCAAAACATACATGCAGCGCGCATCGGGAATTGACACGCAATTTTCGCAGTTCATGCAGAAGCTGGCGGGCGAGAGCCAGACGCACTTCAAAACACTGGAGGCGGCAGCTCAGGCAGCCGAGCAGGCAGTCGACGCCGATATGGCCAGAGTGGCTGGCGAAATCGAGTCGCGAGGCAAAGACACCGAGCAGAGTCTCAAGGGTGAATTCGAAGGAACATCAGCCGAGCATGCAGAGACGCTCAAGCAATCTTTGATAACGGTCACCGAAGGGTTGGGCCGCACACACGACGCCAATACCCAGCGGCTGAACGAAGAAACCAGAGAGCTTTCCACGGCTCTGGTCGTGGCTTCCGGCGAAGCTCAAGAAGCGCTCAAGTTGAAGTGCGAACAAATAGGCACTCAAGTAGACGGGCAAATGCAGGAATTCTCCAAGCGGCTCGACGAAAAAATGAAGCAGACGCTGACTTCGAGAGAACAACTGGAAACCGAGAAGGAATCAATATTTGCCGCAATCCAAAGTGAGCTCAATACCATTCGGGACACTTTCGAAGGCAAACTGACCACCCTCAAAGATGAGTCTCTGACACGGGTTCAGACAATTGTCACGGACACCGAAAGCGAACTCGTCACCATGGGCGAGACACTGAAGACGAAAATGACGGCAGACGCCCAGGCGGTTGCCGACGAGCTGCAACGCTCAATCGGAAATTTCCTCACCCAGCTGGCGCAGTACAAGAAAAACGCCCTCGACGAAATCGAGGTTGCCGCCGGCAAAGCCCCTCAACCACAACCGGCTGCCGCCCCTGCCCCTGCTGATGCAAATCCAAGCCCAGACTCGGCGCGCGTCCGCCGCGTCAAACGCGAAAACCAATAGGAAAGCTTCAACCTCATGAATCAGATGCTCAAACAACACCATATTCGCCTGCAGGACTTGAAGAGCTACCTGCGCGGTTATGGTACGAACAAGCCGCAGACGCCTGAGGAATGGGCGGTCCACGAGAGCAAGATGTTTGCTCCCGGGATGCTTATCTTCTGTCTGGATTCCATCGCCGCCCCGCCCGGCCTGGCTCAATTCAGCAAGAAAGACGCCACCACGGAAGGCGAAACATATCGCGTCAAGGATATGTCCGTTGTCGTCAGTATGACCGATGGCAAGCCCCTAGCGGTCAACATCACGGCCAGCGCATTCGACCTGCGCTTCCTGGAACAGCTGATGCTGGAAAAAGCCCGCAAGGCGATCCTCGATGGACGCGATTTCTTATATGTAGCGGCACATACTCCTCAGCCTTTAGACTCTCAGCAGTGCCAGGTTTTGGAAACCATGGCCACTACTCAGTACAGCCAGGGCGGTTCGCGCCGCACGCTGGCGGCCGGCGACACCTCGGGCGCCCAAGAACCGGCGCAGGCGTTGCTGGCTGCCCTGGGCGTAACGATTGCACAAGGCGGTCCCGGCAAGAACGTTCTCGATATAGGCAATGTCTGCCACCTGCTCTTTGCCCCGGAAGGACGGCAAGAAGATAAAAACAAGCTATTGATGAAAGCTTGCTTCCAGCCGTTCTCCGGAGACCCGACCGTTTCGGCCAACGACGGGCAAACTGCTGAAGCGCCGGCACAACTGAAATATGAGGATGTTACTCACGCTCAAGCTCCCGCACCGGCACCTGCTTCGGCAGCCGCGGCGGAAACAGGCAGCGGCTGGAGCGATCCGACTCAGTGGGTCGAGCCTGAGGTGCCCTCCGAGGCAGCAGCGCCGGAAGGCCGGCAAGCACCTCAGCAAGAGATTCCTTTTCAGGCTCAGCCAACTCAGTGGACCTCACCGGCCAACCTGGACCAAGCAGCCGCCGGCTTCCTCAACCCGGAAGCTCCCGTTCAAGTGCCGGAGTTTCCCCAACCAGGTGCCGCTTTCGACGGCGCACCGCCGGCAACACCAGTTGGCGACATCAACTTTCCCAGACCCGCGCCACTCGGCTCATCGCCGCGTCAATCGATGACGGGTTTCAAGGCTGTCGAGGACACGGGCACATTCCGAAAATTCGACAATTCCGGACCGGCGGCTGCTCCAGCTGCGCCGAGTCAACCAGATCTCTCGCAAGCGGCAGCTGCAGCCTTTGCGGCATCTGCAGCCGGCAACGACAGCTCGGCGCCGCCTTCGTCCGCGCCCAGCGGTGAACCTTCCCCCTGGGTTCCGATTGGCGGCCCGCCGCAGCCCTTCTTGCCGCCTTCCGGAAAGGGCGGGGGACAGCCTCAACAGATTCGCCCGCAGGCAATTCGCCCGCAAACAGCCCAAGATCCGGTCGCCGCATTTCAGATAGAGACGGGTATATATCAACAATTTGGTGCACCACCGAAAAAAACCGAGCCCGCACCACCGGCACCTCCACCGCCACCACCGGAACCTCCCACGCCCCAAAGCGAGCCTGAGCCTG
>JAYRNY010001054.1:0-7042 GCA_041911975.1 bacterium
ACTATGTTTTACTGGGCAGCAAACACGGCGCACGCATGATCTGTCCCAATCTGAAGAAGTCGTACAATTTGGATGGACAGGGCGGCACGCTCTATTTCGATCCATATGAAGGTCAATTCCACAAACTTTGGGCCGAATTCAAAGACTCGATGAACAGCAACGAGTTGAACGATGCAGAAACAAAGGAAATACTCCACGCTGCAAAATTGATGTTTCGCGCCATGGGCGAAATCGGTGAAGGCCTGCACGCCAACGCTGCTTAGAGCGCAGGGGCGATGCCATGCGTCGCCCGGTTTTTGCATGGGCGCGTTGCATGCGCCCTCATTTTTTGGCGCATACAATGCGCCACCACGGCTTATGCCAAAAGCCCCGGGCGAACCCGGGGCTTTTGCTCTTCCATATCTTTGCTGAACAGAAGATTGACTGCGATTACTGCTTGGTGAAGGTCAAGGTTACGCAGTTTTCGCCTTCGAATTTGGTTTCGCCCTTGAAGCCGAATTCTTTTGCGAACATCGATGTGCAGTTCTCGAATTGAGCGCCCATCTTTTCTTCTTGTTCTTTGCTCATGTGGCCGTACTTCTTCAGTGCTTCCCACATTCCGCAGGTCTTGTAGCTGAGGTGAGCTTGTTTTTCGTCGCCCCAGATTTCGATCTTGCTGCCGAAAACGTTGGCTTCGAATTCTGCCATTGCTTTGACCAGTTCCATCGGGGTGGTTACTTTGAGAGCCTTGAAGTAGTTAACTTTCTCTTGGCGCTTGACGTTTTCAAACTTTTTGATTGCTTCTTCGCCGTGCTCGCAGATAACGCCATAGGCGGCCATCCATTGCGAAGCCAGAAGACGTGCAGTTTCTTCTTGAATCTTTTGGGTGTTCCACTTGGATTCGATGAGTTGTTTTGTTGCTGTTGTCATTTTGATGTACAAAGCTCCGTGTGTGATTTGATGCGCTCAGTATATGAGTCTATTCGTTCAAATTAGCCACCTTTAAGACTGCCTTTCTAATTGTTCTTGACATATTGAAACGCATTTAATGTTTGCTGGAATTGGCTCCCTGTCTTGCTTCTACTCAACGACTGGAGCAACACTGGTGGGTGCTAGTTCTGCTTTTTCCAATTTCAATTCGTCGTTTCCGTCAAGCTGCATCTTGAGATTCGCAGGCTGGCTCATTGCTGTTTTCTTCGAGCAAGCACAGGAGATTTGTCTCAATCGTTTGTGATATTTCGTTCAATGGAAGATGGCTGAGATTGTTTACGTTGAACGGATTCTGCAGCTCGACACCCAATTGATCGAGTGAAAAAAGCGGGTAAGCGACGAGCATCGTCACCACTGGAACAAGCAAGTCGTTGTCCAGTGAGTGAAGGAGGGCAAACGGCAGAGTGAGGACAAAGCATGCAATAAAACGACGGATCTTTATCGAGTATGCTTGAGCCAGTGGTGTTTTGAGGATGCGTTCGCAAGCGCCAATGTGGTCGATCAGCTGTGCTCGCTCGCGATCGATTTGCAGGAAGGAAAAATCATCCATCTCCCGTCTTTCGAGGGCTTCTTTGAGCAGCATCCCCAGATAAAGCGAAACAGTACTTGGTGGATGTTGTGTGTTCAAGATTCTCGAAGTTTCTACATTGCTCAGTAGCGGGCTGAGATCTTCAGTTGAACGCTGCCCGCGTAGAGTAATGCGTGCCACGTGAGGGAATGCAGCTGCCAGGCGAATAAACTTCTCTCTCCACTGTCTGTCTTTTGGACCGTAAGCCAGTGCGGAAATGGCTATATTGCGAGACTGATTAACTATTCCACCCCACAGCTTTCTTGCTTCCCACCAGCGGTCGTATCCAGCATTCGTGCGCAGGACAAGAAGCAACCCCAGGGCTGTTCCTATGAACTCATATGGGGTCAGTTCAAGCGATAGCCGGATGCCGAAAAATCTTTGTGCCAATGACGCCGCCAAGCATATAGCCGCAGAGATAAACCCTACGGAGACAACGTTCGGCATAACATGCGGCGTAATTGAGCCCTGGATGGCGAACGCATCGGACCAGAAGCTTTGCCACTTGCTGCTAGATGACGCTGTTGAGTGAAAAACGCGGTCTTGAGATTGATGCAACATGAGAAGCCTCCTTAATCTCATCAAATTGGCCAGTGTTGCTGTCATAGCTGAAGACCTGGCCGGTCTCGATTTTGTAGGTCCAGCCATGCAGGTTGATATCTCCTCGAGCCAGTTTGACTGCCACTGCCGGATGAGTTTTCAAATTCTCCAACTGAACAAGCACGTTTTCTTGAATGGCAACATTGAGGCATTGTTCTTCCGTTAAGCCTGCGTTCTTGTAATTCTCCTCGACGATGCGGCGTGTCGCTTCCGCGTGGGACAGCCAGGAAATGACGCTGGGCAGATTCTTGATTGATTCCAGGTCTAAAAGACCTTTGACAGCTCCGCATAACGAATGGCCGCAAACAATAATGTCCTTTACACCGAGTGCCGCGACTGCAAATTCAATAGTCGCGCCTTCTCCGCCATTCGCCGCTCCGAAAGGCGGAATGATATTGCCTGCATTTCTGAGAATGAAAAGGTCGCCCGGCTGTGTCTGAGTAATCAGATTGGGGTTGATTCTAGAATCAGAACAAGTGATGAACAAAACGTCTGGGTTTTGACCTTGAGCCAATCTTTCAAACAGCTCCTGGTGACTTTCAAATATTCGAGATTGAAAGTGATGAAGCCCGGTTATTAGTTTCAGCATGAAAGGACTCTCCTGTAATTGACTTCAATCCTTACTTTTTTTAGAACGCCAGATTGTTCGGACTTTCTTGACGGCCGATTCGAATTCATGAGGCTCTGACTGGTAAGGACCAGCAAATTGGAGTCCTCCGAGAATCCAGGCGGCCAGCTCTGGATTACGCAGATGGTAGTAAACATTTCTACCTTCTTTCCTTTCCACAAGCAGCCGGTGGCCTCGAAGAACCGAGAGATGCTGAGACACTCCGGTCTGACTTATATTGAGGACCTGCACTAATGTCCCGACGTCCTTTTCGCCGCCTTGGAGTTCTTCAACAATTCGAATACGCATTGGGTGGGATAGAACTCCGAAAAGTTCTGAGAGCTCTTTGGTGACTATATTACGGAAAGGCATTTGTAGTTTGATTCAAATATTCAAAAGTTTGCATACTTGAATATAGCATGCCAGCTCTACTGAAGCAAGGGCCGCTCAAAGGCGCAAAAGCTCACTAATTAATTAAGCGTTCGGTCTTTGAGGATGTATACTCCGCCGTCTTGTCCGGCAATGTAGACGATTCCATTTTTCGCATCGATGTCTGATGCTGAAAATGGGATGGCGCTGAGGTCTACTGTGCCTAATAGCTTGGGATTTCGAGCGTCTTTGATGTCTACGGAGTTCAGATCCAGAAAGCCCTGTACATAGATGCGGTTGCCTTCAATCGCCAGGCGCCCAAGGCTTTCTGTTGAAGCCCGAAAGATTTCGTTTGTACACAAATGTTTTCAGTCGACCCTACAGAATGGTCTTCAGGTGCTTAACCAACAGGTGGTTTTCTGCCGGACGTCCGGTGGTGACGCGGAAGCAGGTCGGCAATCCGAATGCTGCCAGTGGACGGATTGCGATGCCGCGCTTGAGCAATTCTTCGTGAATACGGTTGACCTTTTCCTGACTGTTCATTTCAACAAGAATGAAATTGCCGTGCGAAGGAACGCGCTGCAATCCGAGCTTGTCGAATGCGTCTTGGAGGAAAGCCATGGCATGCCGGTTGTTGGCGAGTGTTTCTTCCAGGAAATCCTCGTCTTGCAAAGCTGCCAGTCCGGCGGCTTGAGCCAACGAGTTAGGCTCGAAAGGAAGTCTGATGCGATTGACGAAATCGATCAAATATTCGTGTCCGAGACCATAACCAAGGCGCAATCCAGCCATGGCATACGCTTTGGCGAATGTTCTCAAAGTGAGCACGTTGTCCATGCGATAGCTCATGGAGTCTGGATATTCCGGGTTGTCGCAAGCAAATTCGTAATACGCTTCGTCCATGATGACGAGAACGTGCTCGGGAATCTTCTTGATGAAGGTGTCGAATTCCTGACGTGTAAAGATGGTGCCTGTGGGGTTGTTCGGATTGCACAGGTAGATGATCTTGGTGCGATCGCTTACTGCATCAGCGATTGCTTCCAGATCGAAATGGTAGTTCTTGAGAGGAACAGTGCGGAGTTTTACACCCTGCGCTTTAACCAGCACCAGCAGTCCGATGAATGTGCCTTCGGATGTAAGCACTTCATCGTCGCCGTGCAAGAACGCACGCACAATGTTCGCCATGATACTTTCCGAGCCGCTGCCGACAGCCAGGTTGTCGATGTGGACGTTGAGCTTTTGAGCCAACGCTTCTCTCAACTTGTAGCTTCCCGATTCGGGATAGCGGCAAATTTCCGGCAATGCTGCCTGAATGGCTTTCAGTGCCGATTCCGGCGGTCCCAATGGGTTTTCATTGGATGCCAGGTTGATGAACTTCTCAATCCCGAGCTCTTTCTTCAGCTGCTCAGGCGGTCTGCCAGGCTTATAGGAAATCAACTGTTCGATGTGTGTGGGCACGAGTTTTCTCGGTGCCAGCTTTCCACCTTGTTGCACCACCAGTCTCAGGGGGTCGGTCTTCGCTGCCAGTTGTTGTATGTATGTTGCCATGGCTTCCGTTTAGTAATTCGGTTGGTATTTCCCTGCGCAAAACCATTCGGGCGGCGTGCCCGAAACCTCTCAATGTCACTGCATTTTGGCGCGGTCGGCATTAAGAAACTTTGACGCTAAAGTAACATCTCTTTTTCCCATGTACAAGTTAATGCAGGGGGATTTCGGTATTTATCAGATATATCTAACCTTAAGACTTCCTTGTGTATCGGGCATATGTAAGCAGAAATAGCGTAGAGGGGCAATATATGGACGTTTCAGGGCTAAACACTCGCAGCGCCGGCCGGTTGCCAGGCTTAATCGGCATAGAAATTGTTGAGAGCGCTAATGAAAAACTGGTCAGCAAGCTTGATATCCGAGATGAGCTTTTGGCTCCCAATGGCTATCTGCATGCCGCATCAGTGATCGCACTTGCAGATACAACATGTGGATATGGCTGTGTACTGAATTTTAAGCCTGACGTGTCGTCCTTCACGACCATCGAGCTTAAAGCCAACTTCATAGGAACAGCCCGAAAAGGGACCATTTTTTGCCATGCTGAGAGAATTCATAGCGGCAAAACGACCGAAGTCTGGGATGCCAGGGTGAGCGATGGCGAATCGGGTAAGTTGATCGCCTTGTTTCGATGCACGCAAATGCTTCTTTATAGAAAGGAGCGGTAATCATTTTGTAAGCGCTCCGGGTGTTACCCACCGCACCCATACGAATTTTCACGCCGGACGCCTCCTCGGCGCCCTTCGCTCGCCCGCCGGCGGTTTGTGTCCAAGGCCGGAACATGGCAAGTGTTTCCTCGTCGTACACAAAATTGGTATCCCGTAGCCAGGAGCCGCATTGCGGCTCCTCTACATTCTTTATAAGGCAGGCGTTTGCAGGTTTGCGGCAAGGTCGAAATAGCCCCGCAAGACGGGGCGATACATGGCATCACCCCTGCACTAGATAGCTTTGTGATAAGATCTCGCATAGTACGCGGGTGTAGTTCAATGGTAGAACGGCAGCCTTCCAAGCTGCACACGCGGGTTCGATTCCCGCTACCCGCTCCATTTTTAACTACAAACTGCAACATCGGCTAAGAGTCTTCGCCGATTTTTTCTACTACAGATATACTCGTGCTGACATTTGAGGAACGCGCGCCGTGGTTGATAACAAAATCCATTTGAATGATGTACTTGTTGCCCGCAAAAGAATTGCCGGTAAGGCAATAAATACGCCGTTTCGCAAATCACTCTGGCTGTCCGAATTGACCGGTGCGGAAGTTTACCTGAAATTGGAAAACTTGCAGGTAACAGGGTCATTCAAATATAGAGGAGCGCTCAGCGCTCTGACCCGCAGCAAGGAAAATGCTTTGAGCAAAATATTTACTGCCTCGGCCGGCAATCATGGACTGGCGGTTGCGGAGGCCGCCGTCGAGTTGGGCCGCGATGCGACGATCTGCATCCCGGTCAATGCGTCGGCCGTGAAGCGCCAGCGCCTCAAGGACTACAGCGTTGCCGTAATTGAACATGGCGACGATTGCGAAGTGACTGAAAGCTATGCTCAGCGCATGGCTAGAGAGAAGAAGGCCTTCTACATCTCCCCTTATAACAACAGAGAAGTGATTGCCGGACAAGGAACTGTCGCTCTGGAAATGTTCGAGCAAGTTCCGGAACTGAACACAATCATTTGCTCCGTTGGCGGCGGCGGATTGATCAGTGGCGTGGGTGTAGTGGCTAAGGCGGTCAAGCCGAGAACCCAGGTCCTCGGAGTCGTTGCAGCCAATTCTCCTGCCATGACTTCATCCATTAATCAAGGAAGAATCGTCAAAGTGATGCAAGAGCCGACTCTTGCTGATGGTATTGCGGGCAATATCGAGCCCGATTCGATCACATTCGCGATGTGTCAGGAATTGGTAGCCGACTGGGCCGTTATTGAAGAAGACGACATTAAGACGGCAATCTTCGAATTCCTCGACAACGAAGGCATGCTCATCGAGGGCGCCTCAGCCGCAGCAATTGCTGCCGTTCTTCGCAAGCAAGTGCAGATCAAGCCGAAAGACACCGTCGGTATTGTCGTCTGCGGCGGCAACATCTCGAAGAACGAATGGCGAGAAATCGTCGTTGAACATCTGGTCTCGAAGACGCGCAAGTAAGCTTCATTTCAATGAATTCTATTTTTAGAGCGATGGCTACTGACGCTGGCCATTAGTCTTTTCTGCGTCAGCCTTCAGCCCGGAAAACGCTCTTAGAGTTGTCGTAGTGGATACGGATTATAGAGCCGACTGCGACACCTGACGCTCCGCTGGCGGTCAGCAGCGCATTCAAAATTGAATTGGCCTTCTCGCGCACTTCAGTGTGATCGCTCAGCATCGTAAATTCCTGCGATTCGAGAAACCAGCCTACTCCGTCGCG